>JBAXWO010000368.1:0-3485 GCA_037128375.1 bacterium | reverse complement strand
GTGCTCCATACCTGCTGAAAGTGTGGGGGCGGGACTGGAGTACCGGATCGAGGGCTGCTCCGGGGGCAAAGAGGTCCCTGTGCAATGGTCGTATCGCCCCGAGAGCGGGTCGGAATTGGGTCGGGATACGATAAAGGTTTCGACGGTTGGCATGGACACGCCGGGCGGTTATTACATTGCCTCATTGCATCGGAGTGTGGCCCACAACGTGTTGACGCCGACAGGTCATAAGACTGACCGCTACATGCTTGGGGTGTCGGAGATTGCAGATCCCCAGCACCCCGCCTATGTCGTTGTTAACATGAAGGATCTCATGGACCCTCCAGCTTATGCCAAACTCAAGGCGGGCACCTATAAACTTGCGGAAGAGGGTGTGTTTTGGCCTGTGGGTGTGCCGCTGGAGGAGAGTATCAAGACCGATCCTGACTTTATCTGGCTATTGTGGCTTTTCAATGACGTCTACTCCTGGAATATCACTGCAGATGAGCTCTACGACATGCTTCTTCCACTGCTTGGGATAAACCCCGCCGACGCGGAGTACTATTGGCAGTTGCCCAAGATCTACACGACCGGAGAGCACAAGTTTGTCATTAGAGACTCGGCCACAACCAAAAGGATCCAGTCGATTACGGTGACCGTAATCAAAGTGGACATCGATTCCGTCGATGCGAACTTTGCGCCGAGTGTCGAAAAGTTGGCTGTGAGGTATACAATAAAGCCAACAGGGTACACTGCGAGCTTCGGGAAACTCGAGGTGTTTAAGACGGGTGATGCCGTGAATCCCGTATACAAGGATGAAACGATTGTAAAGACTGGCGCGAATGTTCTCTACGAGTGGGACGGCAAAGCGAATCAAGGGACGGACAACGGAAAGTATGTCGGCCCTCGCGATTCTCCGTACACCATAAAGGTCTCGATCAGTGAGGTGGCAGACTTCAGTTCATCGAGCAGCGACACGAAGACCACAAAGGTGGAAGTGGAATCGCTTGCATTCAACATCAGTGCCGCTACCACGGTCATTATGAACGACCCTGAGCACAAAGAGGAAGTCTCCATCTTGGTGAAACTCAAGAAGAAGGACGGTACGGGTGCCGCCACTGCCGTGCCCGTCTATGTGGACCTCTCGTTCTCCGATCCCGGTGATGCCAACACCGCAAAGAACGACTCGTACGAGTATGTCGCCGGCAAGTTCCTCGGCAAGAAAGATGACGCCACTGCCGTTTGCTGGGAGGATCACGCCAAGACTGATTCCGATAGCACCGACGGTTACAAGCTCGTCTGCCGGGGAAAAACCATCACCGCGGCTGGAGCGGATCTGGGAAAGACGTTCGTCTGGTTCAAACCCTCTGGCGTTGGCGGGGATGACTTCAAACTCAAGGCGGTCGTCAAACACACGGACGGGTCGGAACTGAAGGCCGTTGACAGCGGTGTGCTTACCATGTGGCGGAAGGCGACATTCGACAAAATATATGAGATGGCCGGTGAAACACACGTCTCGGTGTACGCGACCGAAGCCAAGATTCAGCTGCCGTATTTCACTCAGCCCTTTGTTGATTACGAGGTGGGTGCTGCTAAAGCCATTCCACCGGACAAGAGTGTGAAGTACATTGGTCTGTGGAACAATACTGCTTCCCACCAAGAGGACTGGGCAACCATGAAGGCAAAACTTGCTGCGGAGAAGCCGAGCGATCAGGAAGTGGCAACGGCGGACGCTACATCAACGCCTGATCAAGATGTAGCCCCTCTGGGAGACTTCCCCGGCCCGGGAGACATTGATCACGACGGAGACGGCAATCTCGATACTGCTGCAGACATTGACGTCGCGCCAGGGGGGGATTTCCCTGGGCCTGGGGACACCGATCACAACGGTGATGGGAACCTGGACCGTGTCGCCACGATAGCCGCCCAGAATGCAGCTAGGGTATCCATAACTGACAAAGCACAGGCGTGGGTGAACCGAATCGATGCCGCATTCTTTGCCTCTCTGGCGGCGTGGAAAGCTAACGGTGGAATCGTCAACAACTCCATTGTCGCGATCAAGTACTATCATCCAAAGTACAGTAGCGGGGGCGGTGATTTCGCTACCGACGAATGGCCGTACTGGGTACGCGTTACAACCTTCATCCAACCTGGATGGCCTGGTTATCCTAACCGTGATCCAGATGGAATGTGGCCAGCGGCAGGCGCTGATTTCGGCGGGCTATCGCACGGGAATGGTATCTTTTCTATCCCCACAGGATGGCCTGAAGCCATAACGGTGAAATGTATTGCCCATGAAGCCGGACATGCGACAAAGAGTTTCTTTGAACGACAGGATTTCGGGGCAAACAAGGATCACTCCGATGCACCAGGGCTCATGGATCCTACCGGCACACAGCTCGTATTCACAGACAACGAAAAGAAAATACTGAGAGGAATTAAACCATGAAGGCGATTCTGATACTCGCAGTTATTGCAGTAACGTGTTCCACATCAATCGCAGCTACTACTACGGAGCGTTCAATCATACTCTCTGTTGGCGATGGTCCGTTCGTCTTCGGACGAGTTGTCTCGTTGACCGTCAGTTATCGCAACGGAGGGAAAGAGCCATGGGTGGTTCCGACTCCTAGCGAGTCCATATCTGTCGGGTTGCGTTACTGTCCGTCAGGGTCAGAGCAGCATCCGCAGGGGTACGATTTCGGCCGCATCACGACCACGCCGTTCAAGGGACCTGACGGCGAGGAAATGGAAGTTAGGCTGTTTCCAGATCCGAAACCAGTTTCTATCAATCGCGGTCAGGTGCACGAGTTCAAGGTTGTTTTGGAACGTGACTGGACGGGGGATTTGAAGCCTGGCCTCTGGACTGTTTGGATCGTGGATGACAATCTTAAAGTTGAGTCCAATCGCATCGAAATTCCACTTGTCTTCACCGCCGATTCGATCACCGCCTGCCTGGAAATAGCCGCCGACGAAAAGCAGCATGTCTACAAGCGGAAGGAGCACGCGAAATGGCTTCAGAAGATCATGCCTGAACTGAAGTGTCGGTGGTGGTCAGACAACACGCCTTCGCAAGAGAAACAACAGATGGAAGCTCAGGTTCAGCGGCAGCTCGAAGCGTTTTGCGCATTTCAGAATGATAGCAGCAAGGCAAAAGTAACCGAAGTTGCAATTTCCGGCATTAACCGGGAAGCCGGAGTAGAGCCGCGGCAGTGATTGAAACGGCAGCAGCGGGGACGTATCTTAACAATGAATCGTGTTCGCGGGGTCAGGCCGCGAAACGAGAAACGAGGGATTGACTGGGAGTCAGCATCGGGGCCGTGTCTTAACAATGGATTCCACTGAAAAACCCTGACGGCCTTTGCCCCATCCGGCGTCGTCTTTTTCTACTTTCGTCGCAAACGTTTCTTCCTCGCTGGCGGCCGCCCACCTGGGGGTCATTGGGGTCAGCCCTGAATGGCGCTAAGTTAAGATTATCTGGGGACGCTTGATAGAGGTTTTCCCTTTGT
>JBAXWO010000367.1:0-3491 GCA_037128375.1 bacterium | reverse complement strand
ATCAGGGTTCCATTGGTGAAAAGCAGAAAGTAACAGTCGGGATGCCGCCCCATCAGATCCAGCAGTCCCTTGTGCAGCAGCGGTTCGCCGCCAAGGATACCGAAGAAAAACGACCCCTGCGCCTTGCAGGAGCGAATGATGTTCTCCAGCGTAACCTGATCCAGTTCGGCGGGCGGCTGCGTCGGTGTCACCCAGCATCCCTGACATCGGAGGTTGCAGGCATTGGTTACGGAAATGAAAAGAAAGGCCGGAAAAAAAATCCCCCGCTTCCGCCGCTTCTCAAACGCCGCCACCGCTCGCATCCCTTTCCATCCGAAGTTCCAGGCGAACTTCCAAAGGAGGCGCTTGTCGGGCTCCGTCATCAACCGTTTGGCGAGTTGCAGGCTCATTGGCGGTAAACGTCTACCATGTTCTCCGCCATTTGCTCCACTGTAAACCGTTCCAGCACCGCCGCGTGGCCCCGTCGGCCCAGTTCCGCCGCAAGGCCCGTATCGATCAAGACCGGTTCCATCGCCCCGGCGAGCGCCTCCGCCGTCGCGGGCGTATAACACCGCCCACCACCCGTCGCCGCGATCACTTCGGGAAACGCGCCGCAGCCCGGTTGAACCACCGGAACTCCTGCCGCCATGGACTCCAGCAGAAACGTCCCGAATGCGGCGCCCTCCGGAATGGGGACCGATAGAACTGTGAGCGATCGCAGAAATTCGATCCGGCTGGCGCGGTCCAATTCGGGAATAAACTCCACACCCTCCAGCATTCCGTCCGCCCTGAGTCGCGCCTTGAGCCCGCCCACGAAGGCCGTGTCCCTTCCGCCGGTCAAACCACCCATCACGCGCAACCTCAAGCCCTTGAGCCCGGGCTTCGCTTTCAAAGCCATGTAGGCCTCCACCAACACGCCCAAACCCAGCGATTCCGTCATCTTGGACAGGTAACCGATGGTCGGTTCACGGGGACTGCCGCCTTGTAGATTTCCCTTCGGTGCATAGCCGCCGGGATCAATGCCCGGATAAACGACGGTCAGGTTTTCGCGGGGCAGCCCCGCTCTCCGGACAAACATATCCGCGTAATAGCGACTGACGGCCACCCACCTGTCGACATCTTTCGCGCGATCCCGAATCGCACTCCAGCACTGCGCTTTGTACGGTTCATCCAGCGCGTCCAGCCAGGTGTCCTCATCCTGTAGCAGGCAGACCACGGGCGCCCCAAGTCGCTCCCGGAGCCGCCGGGCCAGACCGATCAACAGGGCGGTTGAAATCTGGATCACATCCGGACGCCCCTCGCGGGCCAGCCAGTCAGTCATGCGGTCCAGTTCCGCCGCATGATGCCCGTCCATTCCCCGAAGCATCGAGAGCGTCATCCGCCCCATCCCATAGGCCCGGGTCGACCCGCTGCGCCGCGCCAACCGCGCCAGCAACCAGGGCGCATCGAGGGCTCGGCGCAACCACGTCGGCGCACGCCGGTACAGCGGGATTTTCTCCTGAAGATAGACGTTAATCCCACCAAAGAAAACCGGAGCTTCCCCGGCCACGCCGGGTTCGTCGGTAAAGAACGGGAGATACATGGGCACCATCACCACATCGTGCCCGCGCCGACGCAACGCCTGTATGAGCGCCGTGTCCCGCAGGCAGTTTTCACAGTAAAAGGTCCCGCCGGACCCCGGAACGATAATGACAATTCTAAGACTCCTGCTCATGTGGCCCCATTCTAGCACGCCCAGCGACTCGCTCCACCGATAAAAGCACCCACCGAACAAACGCCAACCGTCATGTCCGTCAAACGGTTCCCGCTTGCCGGGGGGCCGGCTCTTTTGACAATCTCAACGGTATGTCAACCAACGGCGCCATCTCTCGTATCGTCAAGCGGAACGGCAATATCGTCGCCTATAATCGCGAGCGGATCACCAACGCCATTCTCAAGGCGGTGAGTTCAACAGGCGCGCCGGACCGGGCCGTGGCCGAATCGATGGCGGAAAAGGTCGAAGCCGCCCTCACCCAGGCCTATTCCGGTGAGATGAGCCCCTCGGTCGAGGATATTCAGGATATCGTTGAACGGGTGTTGCTGGATAACGGCCTGATCAAGATCGCCCACAGCTACATCGCCTACCGCCGCCAACGGGCGATCCTCCGCGCCACGCGCGCCTACTCGTTCGAGATTACCGACAACATTCCCTACAAGAAGATTTACGAGGTGCTCGTCTGGAACATGGCCCATCGCTGCGAAAGCGTCGAGGGCCTCAATGCCATCATCGACGGCGGGAACCTGCCGGACCTCGTCCGCGCGGCCGAACAACGCTACGCCGACGAGGTCGGTCTCGCCGCCCAGGCCATCGTCGCGCGCGCCGCCGAACTGCGCCTGGTTATTGTCGCCGGGCCCTCTTCCTCCGGCAAGACAACCACGACCATCAAGGTAGGCGAGGCCCTTCAATCGGTCGGACTCCGCCTCAAAGCCCTCAACATCGACCATTATTTCTTCGACCTTGAAAAACATCCCCGGGATGAATTCGGCGACTATGATTATGAAGCCCCGCAGTCCCTGGACCTGGACCTGATCAACCAGCATCTGGAACAGTTGCTGGCCGGAAAAACGGTCAGAACGCCCTTCTATAACTTCAAAACCGGCCGCCGCACCCTGGAAGCGCAGGAAATGAGCCTGGCCAAGAATGAAGTACTCCTGCTGGATAGCCTGCACGGGCTGTACGACGATATGACCCGCGCCGTACCCGTCGCCAACAAGTACCGGCTCTACGTTGAGACGCTGGGCCAGTTGCGCGCCGCCGACGGAACCTTCATGCGCTGGGCCGACAACCGGCTTCTCCGCCGGATGATTCGCGACAAGAACCACCGCAACCTTCAGCCCATGGGCACCCTGACCCACTGGCATTACGTCCGCCGCAGCGAACTCAAACACATCATTCCCTTCATCGGCCACGCCGATTTTGTGCTCAACACCGCGTTGCCGTATGAGCTTCCGATTCTCAAAGCGCGGCTCTGGCACCACATTCCCGACGCTATCAAGCGATTCAAGGATGATCCGCACCGTCAGGATGCCTACGTCCGTGCCATGCGCGTCCATGATCTCCTGGCTCCCATCCGGGAGTTGACGGACGACGCCTGCGTGCCGGAAGACTCTTTGCTGAGGGAATTTATCGGAGGCAGCCGTTATCGCTATTGAAGTATGCCTTTGCGAAGGACGATCCCGCCGCCTGACCTACCTCGGGCCGAGCTTGGCTACAGGTAGCCCGCGTCGGCCCGACGCGGGTTCGGCCCGGGATAGAGGCGTCGATACAGCGTGCATCGTCTGTCCGCCCGACCGGGCCGAGGTCGGCTACAGGTAGCCCGCTACAGGTAGCCCGCGTCGGCCCGACGCGGGTTCGGCCCGGGATGGAGGCGTCGATACAGCGTGCATCGTATGTCCGACCGACCTCGGGCCGAGGTCGGCTACAGGTAGCCCGCTGCAGGTAGCCCGCGTCGGCCCGACGCGGGTTCGGCCCG
>JBAXWO010000366.1:0-3493 GCA_037128375.1 bacterium | reverse complement strand
TGGGTTCGCCTCTCCTGGAAGAGGCGCTCCGGGCGATCTGGGCGCCGCCGCCGGTTGAATTGGACGACCGGATCATGAGGTTTCCTCTCTTTACCGGCGACGTGGCGGACGTGGTCGCGTTTCTGCTGGGACGTGGCGACATCGCCGGGGTGGTTCATTGCGGGGCCCCTTTCGGTGTGACGCGGTACGGGTGGGCCGGATTTGTCGCGAAGTGTCTGGGGGTCGGGTCCGACGGGCTGGTACCCGCGTCGCACGACAACAAGCGGGCAGCCCCGCGTCCGGTAAACTCCCAATTGGCGGTAGATCGATTACGGACCTTGGGCGGCCCCCTGCCGCGAGGGGCGGGAGAGGTATTGCCCGGGGTGCTGGCCCGGTGCGGTGATTGGGTCCAGTTCTTGCGTGACGAATTGAACCGAAAATAGGTTGTCAGAATCCGTTCGGGCATGAGAGAATCCCGCTGTACTGAACTTCTCCGGCTGTTCTGACGCAGAGATACACCCATGAGCAGGCAGAACGTCAATTGCGAAGACATGATCCGTGCCCTCGAGGCCTACCGCAAGGAACACGGCGATTGCGAGGTTCAGGCTAACTGCAAAAAAAATCCCCAACTCGGCCGATGGGTGGCTATGCAGCGTTACCGCCGCAAGATCGGTGAACTCTCGGCCGCGCACGTCAGTCGTCTGGACAAGCTCGGTTTTGTCTGGTCCCCGACGGACATCGTTTGGGACAAGATGTTCGCCAAGCTGGTCCAATTCAAGAAGCGGCAGGGGCATTGCAATGTTCCGTCCGTATGGACGGAGGATCCGAAACTGGCGAGTTGGGTGGCCAATCAGCGACACCGCAAGAAGACTGGCACGCTCGCGCCTGATCGCGCCAAACGGTTGGAGGATCTGGGATTTTCCTGGGCCTTGTACGGCAGGAAGAGGGACGAGGAGCCCCTTTCCGAAGGCGCTGTGGAGGAATCGTCGGTGGCCCTGACGCCCGTGGTTGCCGAGGAACGGCTGTATCATATTCTGGGTGACTATGTGCAGTATAACGGGATCGGTGCGCGGCCTCCGAAGCTGGAGAAGTATATCCAGCAGCATGAGGGCGAGTTTCCGCCGTACATTCCACTCCCACACGGGGCCTTGACGTTCATCCTGCAAAGCGAGACAAGCGCCAAAGGGCGTCGGCTGAAATGGACCGGGCAGGGGCCGATTCCGGAACTGGTGCGCGAATACGTCAACGAGAACGGGGTGCTGCCCCAGCACGTGTGATTCCGGGGTCAGCGGGGAATGTTGCGCTCCAGATGGGTTCGGATGGCCTGTTCGGTGGCCGGTAGAACGGTGCAGCGCGTGGGCAGTTCCTCAAGCGCGTCGAGAATCGGATGGTGGGCCAGGTCCCGACCGGTGGCGTCCCGGATCGCCTGCCCGAACTTGGCCGGGTGCGCGGTGGCCAGGGCAATCATCGGTTCATCCGGTTTCAGGTGCTTTCGGGCCACATGGATTCCCACCGCGGAGTGCGGGTCGAGAAGGTAACCGTACTGTTCCTGGAACTCGCGGATGGTGGCGAGGGTCTCCGCCGTGGGGGCGGTGCCGGCCACGATCAGGTCGTCGATCCTGCCGGTGGCGAGGGGGCGGATCGTCAGGCGACCGCTGGTCGAAAACTGCCGCATCAACTCCCGCAGGCGCTCCGCGTTCTCGCCGACCCGGTAGTAGAGATAACGTTCGAAATTGCTGGCAACCTGGATGTCCATGGAGGGGCTGATCGTGACATGCACGGGGCCCTGACTGTACTCGCCGGTATTGAAGAAGCGGCTCAGGATGTCGTTTTCGTTGGTGGCCAGAACGAGTTTATCGATGGGCAGCCCCATTCGACAGGCCACGTACCCCGCGAAAATGTCGCCGAAGTTTCCCGTCGGCACGGCGAACCGGACGCGCCGCGCGCCGGTCAGGCGCATCACGCGGAAGGCGGCGAAGAAATAGTAGACGATTTGAGCGAGCACGCGCGCCCAGTTGATCGAGTTGACGGTCCCGAGCGCGAATCGGTCCTTGAAGGCCAGATCCCCGAACAGGTTCTTCATGATGCGCTGGCAGTCGTCGAAGGTGCCCTCGACGGCGAGGTTGAAGACATTGTCATCCAGCACGGTGGTCATCTGGCGTTCCTGAATGGGGCTGACACGGCCATGGGGGTGCATGACGAAGATGCGGAGGTGCTCCCGCCCTCTCAGGCCGCAGATGGCGGCGCTGCCGGTATCGCCGCTGGTGGCGGCAAGAATGTTCATCTCCTGCCGGGTTTCGGCGAGGATGTACTCGAAGACATTGCCCAGGAATTGGAGGGCCACATCCTTGAAGGCCAGGGTGGGCCCCTGGAAGAGTTCCAGGATATGCACGCCGTCCACGCACCGCACCGGGGTCACGTCGGGATGGCGAAAGGTGCTGTAACTGCGGTTAATCAGATCGCGAAGGTCGGCTTCAGGGATGTCGACAAACAGCCGCATGATCTCGAAGGCGAGGTCCGTGTAGGACAGCTTCTGCCAGGCGGGCAAACGGGGCGCGATATAGGGAATCTCGGAGGGGATCAGGAGCCCGCCGTCGCGGGCGAGTCCCGTCATGACCGCACTCTTGAAGCCCTGGGGGGGTGTTTCCCCGCGTGTGCTGGTGTAACGCATGCCGGCCAAAATAGGCGGTGTGGAAAGGTTAGGCAAGAATAAGTTGCCGGGCTCAGGCCGCGAACTTGCGGAGGTACTTGACGCCCACCGTCAGGTCCTTGGGCCATGGGGCGGCAAGGGTCAACGCCGCGCCGGAGGCGGGATGAAGCATCCCGAGTTCCTCGGCATGTAAGGCCGTCCGGTTGATGAGAGGGCGTTCGCCTTCCGCTTTCATCCTGTAATCCTTCTTGAGGCGGGAGAGCATCAGCCACTGGCCGGTGCCATAGTCAGTGTCGGCGACGAGCGGGCAGCCTGCCGCCTTAAGGTGAACGCGGATCTGGTGCGGACGGTTCGTGACCGATTCGGCCCTGATCAACGAATACCCGCGGAAACGTTCGATCATGTGAAAGCGGGTCAGTGCCGGGAGGCCGCGGATCCGGTCCACAACCGCCAGGCCAGGGGTTGTCGGGTGCGGCGCCAGGGGAAGGTCGATCTCCAGGGTGTCCTCGGGCAAGGCGCCATGGATCACGGCGACATACGTTTGTTTGGGGGGCTTCTTGTGAAACTGCCTGGCGAGGCTGACGAGCGCCGGCCTGTTCCGCGCGAAAACCACGATGCCGCTGGTTCCCGCCTCCAGGCGCTGGGCATTCGCCAGGTAGGTCAGGTTGTGCTCACGGACCCAGGGGCGGTTGTTGTGAAGGCCGGCCAGCAGGAGGTTGGCCAGGTTTTCCGATGATCGGTTTCCCCGGGCGGGGGTCGACATCAGTCCGGCGGGTTTGTCGAGTACGAACAGATCGGAGTCTTCGTAAAGAATGCCGACTTCCGGCCAGGCGGCGTTCAGACGGATAAAGGGCGTGTGATCAG
>JBAXWO010000365.1:0-3496 GCA_037128375.1 bacterium | reverse complement strand
CGGTGCCATCCTCAATATTCAGGCAACGCCGCGAGCCTCCAAATCAGGAATTCAGGGGCTGCATGGCGACGCCCTCAAGGTTCGCCTGCGGGCACCCCCGGCGGACGGAAAAGCCAACGCCGCCCTTCAAGAATGCCTCGCCACGGTCTTTGGCCTGCCCGAAAGGAACGTCATTATCCTGTCGGGAAAGACAGGTCGTCGGAAACGGATCCTGCTGGAAGGCCTGGATATGGCCACGGCGGCCCTGCGCGCCGGCATTCCGGCAGCGTAACCACCTACGTCCGTCAGGCATGCTCTCCATCCACGCCCTCTATAGGGATTTTCTGCCGTTATCCCGAACCGTTACCAGACAGGCCCTTACCTCGGAATATATCCGATCCATCGCGTCCAGCAATTCAGGAAGCAGTTCGGCGCGTCCTTCGCGGGCGCATTCGTCGATTTGAACGGCGAGTCTTCGCATCGGTTCTGAGCCAAATGTCAGCGCGCTTGATTTCAGCGAGTGCCCCATCCGGACCACCGGCACAAGATTGCCCGCGCACAGCCCTGCCCTGGCCTCCGCCATGAGTGTCTCCGAAAAGGGCAGAAAGGCATCAACCATCTCAGCCAGAAATTGATCACCACCGAGTCCCCGCAACCGGTCAAGGGCGACCCTGTCCAGAACATGGCCCTCATCCGCGGATCCAGGTTGAGCACGTGTATTCAAAACAGTCCCCTCGCTGTCACGGGCCGACGGCACGAATGACCTCGTCCCAGTCGTATGCGCCCTGAACTCTCTGGCCCGGCTCGATCTTCAAAAAGACCTGCGGGTCCCACTCCCCGCTTAACAGCCCGCGAATAATCGCCAGACTTCCCGGCAGCACAACACACTCCTTCCCCTCCGACTCCACCACTGCCTTGAACTGCCCGGCATAACCCAAACCCGCCGTCTCCGGAACATCAATGAAAACGGCCTTGTTATCCAAATCCAAATGCGCCGGATGCATGGTTTCCCAGATGTACCTTGCGTTCTCCTCTCCGTACTGCTCCACGTAGGCGGCAAAGCCGTCACCATAGTGAATCCGGTTCTCGCCATCCTCCACCCGCATGTAATAGTCGCCCCGCTCAAGATATCCTGCGGAACTGAAGGGCCGGCTGGGATTGTCGGCGAAATGCGTCCGGAAGGCCTCTTTGGAACCCAACAGAATGGTACAGCAATCGTGGGCCCGCGGAATCACCATCGGTATCTTTCGGGCCTGCAAACCGACTGTGGCATTCCCGCACAGGCCAAAGAGCAGCAAGATGGCATCGTATTCCTTGCCCGAGGTCGCGGCCGCATCGATAAGCGCCTGAAGTCTTTCCCGCAGTGTCCCACTGTGAATATGATCCCCCAGTTCTGTAAACTCCAAATCAATCACATGCGGCGACAGCGCCACGCCATAGCAGGCCTCGCGCATGAAAACATTACAGGCAATCAGTTTCAGATTCATCTGAATCACATCTCCATCGTCCCCGCAAACTACCAGCCCCCACCGCCCCCTCCACCCCCACCGCCGCCGGATGATCCCCCACCACCGCCACCGGAACTGGAACCGGGCGCGGTGGAAGACGATGCAATGGCCGACGACAACGTGCTTCCCAGTGACGAGCCGAAACCCGTCAGCCCTGCCGTACTCCACGCCGAACCCCTGTACCACGACGGCGAGTAATCACGCCCCCCCTGCCCTGCCGCCGCCAGCACCTGCTCGAACTGTTCCGCCCACTTTTGCTCCACATCCAATGCCAGGGCGTACGGCAGAAACATCTCGAACAGTTCCGGCGTCTTTTTCGGCGGGTTAAGGAGGTTGAGCCGATCCTGCTCCGCCACCGATAAATACATTCGGAATCCCTCAATTTCGTCCAGAACTTTACGACCGGCTGAAGTGGGGGCTTTGAGGAGGTGATAGAATATGCCATTCATCCCGGCCCCCGTCGCAAAGAAAGCCAACACCCAACCCGAGGTGGCCTGCGTCAGCATCCAGAGTCCAAAACATTCTCCAGCCAGAAAAGGCATGGCGAAAAACGTCATAAAGAGAGCCTGTCCCCATTGGCCGCTACGCCAGAGACCATAGCACTGCGACAACAGGGCCGTAACGCCAATCGTCCAGATCGATAACCACACGACCATGAACAACGCTTCAGGCTTGGCCCCTCCCCCCAAAAGCGAAATCGCCATCGGCACGAGGGAGAACAAAAGACCCGGCAGCCAGTAACGGAAATTCCGGACAAAGAAGGTCTTCTCCAAAGCCAGGGACAGCGAAGCCTTCAAGGCCTTGATGGCCGCACTGATCGTCACATGGCTCGTTTGCACCAGCCGCAGCCGGCCCTGATCCCCGACGAGTTTGCCGCAGAGTTGTGACTCATCCGGAAGCAGTCGCGGGCAACCCAGACTCTTCCTGACGACCGTATACTCGTGCCCCTCCTGTTCGATCATGACGGCCCCCTTGACGGCCAGATCGATCAGATTCGCGGCGAAAGCCTTATGATCAAATCCCATCCGGCGCAGGCTCCTGACCGCCGCCGGGGAAAACCCTTTCGGCGGCCCGTACCGTGGGATGATGGTCCCCGCCGCCGGGTCTTTCCCGACCAGCAACCACACGATGACATAGTACCCCAGCACCAAAAGGAGTCCCACTGCCGCCCAAAAAATACCGGGGTTGTCCCGGACCAAGGCTTGCCACTCCTCTCGGTTGGTCTGGGGGGTAACGAATCCCTTGGGCCACGATACCACGATGGTGAGCCCCTCGCGCGGAGACAGCCGCCGCGTGGCGGCAAACTCCACCGCTCCATCCGGGGTCACCTGCGAGCGATAGTCCCGCTCCTTCGCGCCTGTCGGCCCTGTGTAGGCCTCATGCGCGGTGACCGTGGCATTCGCCGGCAGAACGACTGTCGCCGTTGCCTGATCGATCGGAAAAACCCATCCATTGCCGGTGACATTCCAATAGAGTTCGTCGTGGTCCTGGAAAAAACCAAGTTGCCTGTCGGTGCGATAGGTCAGTTCGTAGGTGTACTCCCCCGTCTTCAGGAATACATCGGGATGCCCAAGATAAACACGCTGCCCGTTTTCACGTCGCTCGAGTCGAAACGTCTCGGGTTGTCCATCGCGCCGCGCGAGCGTTACAGCGAAGCCGGTCCGCTGGTTCAATCCCCACCGGCCCCGGTAAAGCTGAGGGAAGTCCCGGTAAATCCCGCGCTTGATCTCCTGGCCCTGCGCCCGGACGCGCAGGGTTTCGGTCACCACCATGGAGGCATCGGGCTGGATGACGATATGACTGTTGAAGCTGAGTATGCGCTCACCCTGGGCGAATGCGGGGGACCGCCCCCCCATGAGGATTCCCATCGCAAGCGCCAGGAATACTGCCTGGACATGCCGGGGCCCCGGCCATTGGATTCTCAACATGCTCTTCACAATTTCACCTCCACAGCCTGCCGTTCGATACTGGACTCGATCTCAAAGAATTCCGCGGATCGGAACCCGAAC
>JBAXWO010000364.1:0-3505 GCA_037128375.1 bacterium | reverse complement strand
CTGCCTCCCAGTTCATAGGCCATCCAGACCTCAAAATTGGCGCGTCGCATCAACGCCGCCTCGACATAGTCGTGGCTCATGAACCGGGCGTTTCCCGCCCCGCCCGTCAGCGTCGGCAGCGAACAGTGCTCCATGAAGGGCGCGCAGCGGATAATCGCGTTATGCCCCCAGAAATTGCCGCAGGCCGCCTGCCAGTAGTTCAGGCCCGCCTGGAAGATCGGCCCGTACAGGGTCCCGGAGAACTGCATCAACCGGGCGAAGAACGTCTGGGCCTGGATCGGCGAGGGCACGGTCTGGATGATTCCAGCCCGGGGGTTCAGTTCCATGAGCTGAACCATCCGTGCGAGCGTCTCCGCTTTCATGAGGCTATCGGCATCCAGCACCACCATGTAGCGATACTTCCGTCCCCAGCGCCGAAGGAAGTCACTGACATTTCCGCTCTTGCGGTTGAGATTGACCATGCGCTTGCGGTAAAAGATGCGGCCAAAACCCTTGACCTGCTTGCACAGATCAATCCAGGCAACCTCCTCTTCGATCCACTTGTTCGGATTGTTGGAGTCGCTGAGGATAAAAAAGTCAAATCGTTTCGCATAGCCCGCGCGCACCAGATCCAGATAGATCATGCGCACCCCTTCGTAGACGCGGCTCACATCCTCGTTGTAGATCGGGATGACGATGGCCGTCGCGGGCAGCTCACCGGGATCAGGCTCCTTTTCGGGAAGGGTTCGCGAGATGCTGAAGGGGTCCTTCCGGCGAAGCAGGATCAGAAAGCCGCACACGGCCTGGATGAATCCCAACACCACCATTCCGAATAACGGAACGAACACGATCAGGATTGCAATTTCCAGTTTGCTGATCCCGCCCCGCCACAAAATATCGGCCAACACCCACGTGGCCAGGCCGGTCAGCATCACCACGGCGGTGAAGAAGACCACTTGGCGTCGCGCGGAAGCCCGCAACGGCGCCAGATGAATGATCGATGGATGGTGGAGCGTTGCACTCATTGTCGTGTATACCAGAACAACGCCACTAGGGCGGCGGCAAACAAGGTCCAGAACAGGAGCGTGCGAAGGATCGGTATCCGGTCGAACGTGGCCCGGGCGGAGTCGGCCAATTCCGGGAAGATGCCCCGATCCAAAGGCCGCGGCACCATGCTGCTGATCTCCAGATCCGGCCCCGCCTTGACCAATCGAGACCGAAGCGTATCGAGAAAGCCCGGGGGCGCCTCCTCCGGGTTGAGAAACGCATGAGGCCAGCGCACCGCCCCATCGCAGAGATACAAGGCCACAAAACCTTCTGCCTGCGAGTACGGCCGTTCGTCCGGGCGCAGAGGCAGAAGCCCGGAAAGCCAAACATCAATGAGTCGCCGGGCCTCCTTGATGGCTACGGAGGACAGGGGCTCGCCCGTCGGAGCCTCGGCTGCGCGCCGCCGAATCGCGCCGTGGACCACGGCGGCCGTCAATCGTGCCCGGTGCAACCGGCTGGATACCCGGCAGGCGCGGAAGTAGTTATCCACCGTGCCATACGCCTCATCCCACTCCGCCAGTTCCGGTGCGCCGGCCTTTGGCAAACTCAGGGTGTCCAGCAATAGGTCCATGTCTCGCTGCATGTGGCCCCTCCCTTGCGCAAGCGGACTCGAAGTTCAACCGTCGCGGCGCCATCCTCCGCAGCAACATCGAAAGACACGCGCCAGGTGCGCTGCGGGGCGTTGTATCCAGCGCCCTGATTGGAAATCCGCCCGCGCGCGGCGAGCACGACCGGCTCGGCAGCGAAGCTGCTTCCCTGCTGCTCCAGGCCCGGACACGTGAAGTCGATCACGAACCGGCGCGACCTCGGCTGGCCCGGAACGGCCCCGGAACGAGTCGACACCACGCGCCCGACAGGCGGCAGGTCCGCCTTCTGACCGCTCCATACAACGTCATAAGTGAATTCCGCCGACTCGCCCGCCTTGATCGCTTGCGCTGGCTCCCAGAAGGCGACGATGTTGTCATGAAACTCGGTGTCCGTCGGAATCTCAACCAACCGCACCGAACCGACGCCCCAGTCGCCGCCCGGCCGAATCCAGGCGGATGGTCGGCGATGATACTGTGCGTGATTATCCTGATAACACGCCGGATCGGTCTCGCGTTGGAAGAGGCCAAAACCCTTCGGCCCCTTGTCTGAAAATGCACTGGTTCGCAACGCGCCTGTGTTATCCAGCGGACGCCACAACCACTCCCCCGCGTCGGTTTGGATCTGCAGACCATCCGAATCATGAACCTCCGGCCGGACATCATCGAACCGGCGCTGGGTATTCTTTCCAAACCAGTACATGCTCGTCAGCGGCGCGATGCCGTAGCGCTGCAAATCGACACGCGGATAGAGCGCGACGCAGACGCGCGTCACCGTCTCCGCACCCGGTTCGATGGTAAACTCCACCGCGCCCGCCAGGCTCTCGCTGTCGAGCACCCCGCGAATCTTCAGCGCCCGCCCCTCACGATCAGGCCGCTCAACCCAAAACTCCCTGAACCGGGGAAACTCCTCCGCACCATCCCCCCCGCAGTTGACCGCCAGCACCCGCGCGGAAAGCCCGTACACATGCGCGGCCGGAACCACGCGATAGTACGACGCCCCTTGAAAAACAATCACCTCGTCGAGCTTGTCGTTGCGATTGATCGGGTAAAGCACGCGAAACCCGGAAAACGCGGCATTCTTGAAATCCGCCCAACTATACCGACTGTTCGCGTCGTAAACGAAGAACTCCCGGGAGAAAGGAACGGCCATCACCTCGTCGCCATCCACCAGGTTCACATCAATCTGATCCTTGCGGTCGCCCCCCGGATGAAAGAACTGCAACTGGAAGGGCAAACGCTCACGCCGCCACACCGACTTGTGATCGTCAAAAGTGATCTGATTAAGCTGATCGTAGCTCAGCTCAAGCAAGCGCGGAGACACCGGCTGCCGATGATCCGCATAAGGCTTCGACGCCAATTGCCTCGCCAACGCCTTGACCCCCGTGAAATTCGAAGGGGGCGGACGAAGCCCATCACCCGGATCCTCGGCGCTCGCGGCAGCAACCCACGTTGCCGCCAACGCGACGAGAACAACGGACACCCGCTTACGCACAACACCCTTCACGCAAAGCCCCCTTACTCCGGTTGGAACACCACACCGTTATACTTATACAATTATCGCATTTGCGCATGATTGCGCAAGTTGAAACGCGCAATTCTAATTATGGCACATCTGTACAGTCGAAATCGAAATCGCTATCGGGGTCGAATTCCTTGCTTTCTCGTCGATTTCGGTCCCGATCCCGATTTGGATCCCGATAGCGGCTGTCATAATTAGAATTGCTGAGTTGAAACGCGCGCCTCCTTCAGAGGCAGCCCGAACCACGCGCCGACACATCAAGTCGCCTCGAGGCTCTTTCAGGTCGGCGGGCGGAATCACTACGCCGCCTTCCAACGCGAACCCCAGCACACCCTCGCACGCCTGCCGCAGCATCCAGCCGGCCGCCCCGGTG
>JBAXWO010000363.1:0-3507 GCA_037128375.1 bacterium | reverse complement strand
CGGGTTAGGTAAAACGGCATAAAGACGGACTCCAAATATCGAAAATGACTTGGCGGCAAAACAAGTTCAAATCCGCGGATATCCTAACAGTCTACAGCCTAAAAACCTTCAGCCTGCATCCTGTGGGATGCCAATGGAACACGACCTCACGGTCTAACGGGAGGCAAAACCATGCCAATCATTGTAAACCTGGACGTCATGCTCGCCCGCCGGAAGATGCGCCTGAATACCCTGGCGGAAAGCGTGGGGATCACCCCCCAGAATCTTTCCGTTCTCAAGACCGGCAAAGCCAAAGCCATCAGGTTCGGCACACTTGAGAAGTTGTGCGAGCTTCTCGACTGTCAACCCGGAGATCTGCTGGCATTCGAGAAACCCACAGAGGCTCCACATCCATTCAACCAGGTACCTGTCAGACAAGATACGAACTCCTTGTCTTCGCCCCTTCTTGGATCGCGATAGGATGACTTCATCGGTGTCCCCGTTGCAGCGAATGCGCAGATTGTGTTTGAGGCCAAAGATGACGACCTCAGCAAAACCGTGACGAAGGACAGGATCACGAATGCCGTGGATGCCATCTATTTCTGCTATGACGGCACGCCTTTGGAACATTGGAGGAACCTCCTCAACGACCTTTACAATCTGAGACTCAGCAAACTGTCGCCGCAGTACGAGCAACTGCGTGACCGGTGAGAAACAATGTGCGGGCGGCCGACCGGAATGACTTCACGTCGCGCGTCACCCTGAGATTATCGAAGGGATGGCTTTGGTGCAGAGTGCCAACCGGCCGGTCCGCCTCTTTCCCGCCCTGGAGGCGGGAATACCGCTAGAAGCAGTTTGCCAGCCCGCTGACGCAGGCATGGCTCAGTGAATTAGGATGTGGATGGCTTGACCGGCTGGACGCCATCGTCCGGCCGCCCGCCGCTTACCGCTTGCGCTTCCTCTCATCTGCCCGACCCGCATGGGCCGCATGCTCAATAAACCCACCCGCGCGGCAGCGCCCCAGTCTGCCCCGCAACAAAAAATCACTTTCTACTTGCCGGAAACCAAGCAGTCTGCACCCTCTGGTTGGGGACAGATCAGTTTCGCATGCGGGAAATAAGTTCCAAGTCGTTTGGTGTCGCGAGTGATGATCGGCATTCCGGCGGCTTCCGCATGGCCGCCAATCAGGAAGTCCGGCAGCACCGAGGCTTTCGATCCTTTGCGGGCCTTGTACTCACCGAAAGCCTTGGCGGCTCGGAAAAGCCCCTGCCGGGGTATCTCCTGGTAGGTAAGTCCGAATCGCCTGATGACATCCTCCACGAATTCGATCGAAGGACAACCGAAACAAAGCTCTGCATAGACGATGGGATTGATGACAAGCCCCACACCGCTGTACCTTTCGAGTTGTCGAATAGACCACTCCGCCCATTGCAGATCGTCGGTCAGGATATCGACCAGCACATTGGTGTCTACCAGCGCAGGCATCAATCCCCCCGCGTTTCCCGCATCCACTGTTTCGTGGTGCGCGTTCCCTTAAGAACTCCGCGTAAGGCCGAGAACCTGCCCCGGGTTCCCTGCTGCGCATCATGTTTGATGAGCAGAACGGCACCGTCCGCAATCCGGAAATCGACATCGCCATGCGGGGCGATTGCGAGGTAGTCCCGTATGCGCGCTGGAATCGTGACCTGTCCTTTTGTTGTTACTTTCATGGTATTACCATCGCATGTATTACTCTTCGCGTCAAGTCCCCAACGTCAGTTTGTGGCGCGGGTACTCCCGTCGCCATCACAATGTGGTGTGCGCCCAGCATGGGCGCGTTGTAAATGGGGTGCAAGTCCCCTGTAGGAGGAACCGCACATGAAAGTGTGAAAGAACTACTACTTGAAGCCAACGCTGGAAGGGTAACCAACCGACGGGAGGAAGGCTTGTGGAAACCGGCGGGCTGACGAACAGAAACCGCATATAAAGGCCGCCCACGATGCGACGAACTGGCACCACACAGCGAAATCGCGGGTTCAGTCGTGGAGGTTCCGCCGAAGGCGGATCCGCCTCCGGCGGAAAATGCGGCGGTCGTGCCGGGAAGCAACGCGTTCTTACCTGGGGAGATCCCGAGGAGGAAATGCCACGGGAAGTCAGCAGAGGTCGTATTACTGAGCAGCGAGCCGGGGGGATGAAAGACGCCCGTATAAACACGAACACCGGAAGACTCGATGTCAGGAAGGGCTGAACTGGTCGGCTGGCATCCGACCGCGGAAAGGACATTGGTGCCGATGACACCCGAACGGGCGAGGACACCGATGAGAGCCTTCCCGATGGGAAGCATGGGATGCTTGGGGTGTGGTTTTCGGACCACGCCGTGCGATGGGGGGGATAGTCGCTCATTCCGAAGAAGTTGCCGTGGACGAATACCGTAAGGTTTCGGATATCCAGAGCTACCAGTTCATTCGTGACTGATATCCGAGCTTCTCGGAGGATCGCAGTTAGCTCTGGGTACTCGTATCGCAACACCTGGGCACGAGACGTCGCAACGTCCAACGGGATTGCCGTCAGGACTATGCGCCCCGGTGGTTGTGTCCGGTAGTCTGGGATGAACCGGTCTCCCGTGTGTGGGTCCGTAACTACTGGCCCTGTGTGCATGTACTTGGCCAGAAGTGGACTCCACGCCTCCGTCGCCTGCTGCCTCGCGCGGCAACCGGCCGCGTTCAGTGCCAAGGCGAGTAGCCAGATTGTCATGATCGTCTTCATTCTTCCCGCAGAACGGCGATTTTCACCGGACGTTGATCCGCCGCGGGTCAACGGTACGGTGCGAAATCTGGTTCGCGCACCCTGTCATCAGTCTCCGTAGTGGGTTCTCGCCCGGTGGACGAAGACAGTCCGACTGGCGTCGTCCACCGAGTAGACCAGTCGGTGCTTGTAGGAGAGCCTCAAGGAGAAGAATCCCGCAAGGTCGCCGACCAACCGTTTTCCGCAACGGGGGGTCGGCGCCACCTGTTCCCGGAGCACAATCTTGAGCTTCTCCTTTAGACGAGGGGGGAGTTTGTCGACGTCCTTCGCGGCCTCTTTGGTGAACCGGATGGCATACGGCGTCACGGTTTCTCTCCGAAGACCTCCTCGAACGAGACCGTCTCGCCTCTGCGCATCTGCTCTACGGACTTCTTCATGCTCTGGCGGAAGCCAGGCGTGGAGAGCAATTCCATGGTCTCAATCATACTGTCGTAGTCATCCTCCGCCAGCAGGACGACTGAGCCCCGGCGATGGTGTATCCGGTAAATCTGGTGCTTGTCGGTCGCCCCCTTAACGACATCGAAGAACTCTCGGCGCGCGTCGGTCGCAGTCAGTGTTGTCATGGGCACTCCTTCATGTACGTATTTCAGTACATGTTGCGGCACTTCGATCACGCGGTCAATACCATTTCTTTCGCGAACGGTGCCGGTGTGGTTCGGCGCGAAGCGACGTAACCACCACCGGCTGGTTATCACCGACGCCGGCAAGATCGCCCTGTACACCACCGGCCCGCAACATGCCGGG
>JBAXWO010000362.1:0-3512 GCA_037128375.1 bacterium | reverse complement strand
TGAGCTACAGGTGCGGTTTGGACCAATCGGGCGCAAACTATACGTAGTCCCGCCCTGTTTGGCAACAACTCTCCACATTATTTCCCGTGCTTGAGAGTGCTCTCCGGCAGCGCAGGCGGCAAGGTCAACCCACGGGGCGGGCGGTGAAGGGAACGAGAAGGTTGTGATCGAAGAGGTGGCGTACCATCACCACATCCAGGGCATGGCCGGCCTTGTACGACTGAACCTCGCCCACGAAGCGGCCGGTGTCTATCAGGGCGATTGCCGCCACCAGGTCCATCACGGCGCGGTGCCAGACCGCCTCCAGGGCCTTGCCCTCGTGTATCAGGTTCGGCTTGTTGAAATAGGACCGGCGACCGGCAATGAGGATATTGCGCGTTGTGTACCCCAGATTCCGGAAGTCCGCAAAACACTGGCCGATGGTTCGGGCAAAGAGCATCTGCATGGCTGAGCAGTTGGTGCGGGCGAGGGCGCCGTAGCGGGCGGTTTCGGGCGTCAGGCGGATCCGGATCCTCTGCCGGCCGATGGCGGTGGGGAAGTCCACCGCGCAATCCAACTCCAGACAGGGCGCCGGGCCGCTGCAGGGTTTGATCACCAGGAAACTCCCGTTGGGCCCCAGGATGGATACCGGTTCCCTGACGGTGACGTAGGAGACGGGTTGGGCCGTGGTTTTCAGTCCCGCCCGGTCCAGCGCCTCGACCAGGTCCATGCTGCCGCGGTCAAACAACGGCGGATCGCCGGAATCCATCCGGATCATGACGTTATCCAGAGCGAGCCCGGGCCGGAGCGCGATAATATGTTCGACCATGCGCATGTAGTTGTGGGGCGATCCGCTGCACAACACGATATTACGCTGGGTGGTCCACACGTTGTTCGCCGCCACGCGAATGGGGAGGGCATCGGGGAGATCGGTGCGCTTGAACCACCAGCCGGCGATGGCGGAGGGCTCGAAATGCAGGGTGCGCTGGGCGCGCCCGAAGAAGGTGCCGGGGCCCGTTACGGAAACGGGGCGTTCGATCGTGGTTTGAAACCGGTCCGGTTCAGGAATCACCGGCTTCCATTCCCAGTCCACCTGCTGGCTCAGGAATCTCTCGTACTGGCGGTCCATGAGCGTTTGATCGCCCTGCAAGATGGTTCCATATGGCGTAGCTGACATGCCGCGGTTCTCCTGTAAACGGGGGACATAGAACGGCAAGCGCGGGGAAAAGTCAAGAAACCGGAAGGAGCAAGCGCGACACCAGGTCAGGAGGCACGTCGCAGGGCGGCGTTTCGACGTCGAACCATTGCCGGACATCGAGATCGAGGCCGACGCCATGCATGTAGTTGTAGACGGCGGCCCGCAGGCCGCGGCCCAGTGCCTCGTGATCGCAGACGATCCGGTCCCTGAAAGGCACCTCGTTCCGGGCAAAGGTCGCCGTGGGTTCGGGCAGGAGGACGATGCCGTACCGGTCGGGATGGCGGTAGATCAGACTGTGAACGGTCAGCGCAAACCTGTGCCAGTAGGCCGATTGAATGCAGCCGGTTTCGAAGAGCTGGCGCACGAAATCGAGGGAGTCGATCGTATCCTGGCAGGTCTGGGAAGGGCATCCGTACATCAGGTAGGCATGGACCATGATACCGGCTCCGGTGAGTGCATGGGTGACGTGCGCGACCTGGTCGAGCGAGAATCCCTTGTCGAGAAGGTGTAGCAGACGGTCTGTGGCGGCTTCGAGTCCACCCGTGACCGCGACGCAGCCCGAGCGGGCCATCAGGGCGGCCAGTTCGGGCGTGAAGCCGCTGTCGAAACGAATGTTGCCCCACCACGTAATGTTCAGGCCGCGTTCCACGAGTTGTTCGGCCAGGCGGTGCAGTAAGGCGGGCGGCATGGCTTCGTCGACAAAATGGAATCCGGTCTGGCCGGTCTGGGTGATGAGGGATTCGATCTGTCCTATCAGCACGTCGACCGGTGTGGCCCGGTAGCGTTCGATGTAATCCAGCGAGGTGTCGCAAAATCCGCACCGGTGCCAATAGCAGCCGTGGGCCAACGTCAGTTTGTTCCAACGCCCGCAGGACCAGATGCGGTGCATGGGGTTGGCCATTTCGACCATCGAGAAATAGCGGTCCAGGGGCAGCGCCCGGTAGAGCGGCGTGGCGGCGGAGTGGGCAACGGCGGCCTGCGCCGCGGAAGCGGAGACCGGTGAGGAGAGATCAGGAGTCCTGACAACCTTTCCGTTGTCACGGAAGGCTACGCGCACCAGATCGTTGGCCGGGGTCGTGCCGTCACGGTGCTCGATCAACTGGATCAGCGGGAGATTTTTTCCTTCCAGGTGTTTGATCAGTCGCAGCAAGGGCTCTTCGCCGGCATCGTAAAGAAGATAATCGACGTAATCCATGACGCGCGGGTCGGACAACTCCCTGAGTTCGGTATTCACGTAGCCGCCGCCCATCACAATGCGAGTGGAAGGCGACAGGCGCCTGATGCGGCGGGCCATCCGGAAGGCGCCGTAGACGTTGCCGGGAAACGGCAGGGTCAGGCCCACCAGTTCCGGGGAATGGGCGCGGACGCAGTCCTCGGCGAGTTCGTCGATCAGGGTATCGATGAGGGAGGGTTTGCGGCGGAGGGCCTTGGCGATACCGTTGAAGTCCGGGGCGCTGGCCGCGAGTTTCTCGCCGTAGCGGGCGAGTTCAAAACGCGAGTCGATGCCGTCATGAATGGCGTCAGCGAGATCATCGAGGTAGAGACTGGCCAGATGGGTGGCCAGATCCTGTGTTCCCATGTGTCCAAATGCCCAGGAGAGGGGATCGGTGGCGTCGGTGTGCAGGACGGTGAACCGCGGTCCCTCCGGCAGGAAACTGCGGGAGGCGATGCGCGTGGCGAGCGTGGGGTCCTTGCCCTGCAGGAAGCGGAGGACCGGTTCCACCGTATGGGCATAGGTGTGCGCGTGCTCCAGGAAATGGCGGACTGATCGCGAACGCGAGCGCGGTCGCAGGGCCTTGCGCACCCGGGCGAGGCCCCGCCGTGAGAACAGGCGCAGGGCCAGTTCCAAAGCCGCGTCGATCTGAGCGGTCTCGTACCCGTGGGTATGCAAAAAACCGGACAGGCAGGCGGTCGCCGGGTAAGGGGCGTTGACCTGCACCATGGGGGGGGTGATGAGTACGATACGCATAGGAAATCAAGTTGCACCCATTCGCCACAACAGGCGGTCGGCGTGCGCCACCGGCCCTTTTCACCGGGCCGGCCTTCGTGCGCCTTTAGTAATTCTGCGCGATTTCCATCAGTATCTCTTGTATGTCGCGCAATTTGCCTTCCAATTCAGACCGTTTACGACTGACCGTCATGGACTCCACGGCCTTCTGCCCGGCCATATCGTGCAGCATCCTTTCGGCGTCACGCGTCCGCCGGATGGCCTCGGCCGCTTGTCGTTCCGCGTCGCTGGCGTGCTGTTCCGCAGCGGAGGCGCGGTCAGCCGCCTCCCTTGCCTGTTGACGCGCGATTTGGAGCTGGGCCCTAAGTTCGGCAATCTCACCCTGTA
>JBAXWO010000361.1:0-3518 GCA_037128375.1 bacterium | reverse complement strand
CTATCTACGACCCCGCGGCGATCGGGCGGCGATCAAACCACAAGCGACTTATCCTGATAGTCAGGATGATCAAGCACTTCGATCGCCCCATAGAATGAGTCCATATCCACATGCAGGATCGTGCGCTCCGGGGAACCGGTGTTCATATGCGTACCCTAGCGTATCTTGAACCTTCCTTCAATCCCGGGCCGGTTTTGAACTTTACTCCCACCTCCGCAAGCATCACCATGGGGCCTCAGGTCAGGGAGGCAGCCATCATGCGCGACACAAACACAAAGCGGATTCTGATCACCGGGGGTGCCGGCTTCCTGGGCTCACACCTCTGCGAGCGGCTACTGGATCAGGGGCACGAGGTCATCTGCCTGGACAACTTCTTCACCGGTTCCAAGGAGAATATCCAGCCCCTGCTGTCAAACCCCTTCTTCGAACTGATGCGCCATGACGTCACCTTCCCCCTTTATGTGGAGGTGGACCAGATCTATAACCTCGCCTGCCCCGCCTCGCCCATCCACTACCAGTACGACCCGGTGCAAACCACCAAGACCAGCGTTCATGGGGCCATCAACATGCTCGGCCTGGCCAAGCGCGTCCGGGCCAGGATTCTGCAAGCCTCCACCAGCGAGGTCTACGGAGACCCGCAGGTTCACCCCCAGAAGGAGGATTACTGGGGGCACGTTAATCCCATCGGACTGCGGTCCTGCTATGACGAGGGCAAGCGATGCGCGGAAACCCTCTTCTTCGATTACTACCGGCAGAACCAGGTGCAGATCAAGATCGCCCGCATCTTCAACACCTATGGCCCCCGCATGCATCCCAACGATGGACGGGTGGTTTCGAATTTCATCGTGCAGGCGCTCAAAAACCAGCCGATCAGTGTCTACGGCGACGGCCGCCAGACCCGGTCTTTTTGCTACGTGACGGACTTGATCGAAGGCCTGATCCGGCTGATGAACACCCGGGACGATTTCACCGGGCCGGTCAATATCGGGAATCCGGGCGAGTTCACCATGATCGAACTGGCCGAGTTGGTGATCCGGCTGTCCGGATCGACATCCAAACTGGTCTTCACCCCCCTGCCGCCCGACGACCCCAAGCAGCGCAAACCGGACATCGAGCTGGCCCGCCGCACCCTCCATTGGCAGCCAACCGTGAACTTGGAAGACGGACTCCGGAAAACCATCGACTATTTCCGCACCGTGATCACGCGCTGACGCGCAGGGTTCACCGGACCAGTCGACGGTACCTGACCCCGGCGGCGTGCAGCAGGGCGCGCGTTTGTTCGATGAACTCGTATTCGTTCTCGAACACCACTTCCTGGACCCCCGCGTTAATGATCATCTTGGCGCAGATCAGGCAAGGGCTGAACGTGCAATAGAGACAGGCCCCCCGCAGGGCGATCCCGTGATAGGCCGCCTGCGTAATGGCGTTCTCCTCCGCATGCGAGCAGATACATTCGCTGAGCTGCGTTCCGGATGGCGCCGTGCCGGCGCACCGCGGGCAACCACCCTCGCAGCAGTTCTTCACCCCGCGCGGTGTCCCATTGTAACCCGTGGAAATAATCCGGTGATCCTTGACGATCACCGCAGCCACCTGGCGCCGGAGACAATTGCCCCGCTTGGCGACCACAAGGGCGATATCCATGAAATAGTTGTCCCAGTCCGGTCTGTCAGGAAGTTCCGCAGTCATGTCCCACAGCATGCCTGTATTCCTCCGGACGGGTCAATCGATTTCCGCCTGTCGGCATCCGCCTCACTCTGGTAAGGTTTATCAGGCAGGAGGAAGGACCGCCATGAGCATCCAGAATATCGAGATCGCCGCCATGCTCTCCCAGCTTGCCGATCTCCTGGAGATTGAGGGGGACAACCCTTTCCGGGTCCGGGCATATCGTAATGCTGCCCGTCTTGTTGAGACATTGCCCCGCAGCGTGGCCGCCATGATCGCCGCCGGTGAGGATCTTTCCGAACTACCCGGCATCGGCGACGCCCTGGCCACCAAGATGAGGGAGATGGTTGCCACCGGGCATCTGGCCGCGCTCGAAAAAGAGGAGCAGCACGTCCCCGCCACCCTCAGCGACCTGCTGAAGGTTCCCGGACTCGGCCCCAAGCGGGTCCATGTCATCTACGAACACCTCAGTATCCACACCCTTGCCGATCTTTCAAAAGCGGTGGAGGCAGGGCGGATCCGTGAACTTCCCGGCTTCGGCGAAAAGACGGAGGTGATGATCCGCCAGTACTTGCGGGACCGGAAGCCCGGTTCCTTGCGGGCGCGTCGTACCACCGTGGAGCAACTGATCGGGCCCTTGATGGACCTATTAGGCCATGCTCCCGGCGTGAAACAGGTTACGGCGGCGGGCAGTTACCGCCGCCAGGCGGAAACCCTCGGCGATGTCGATCTTCTGGTGGCCTGCCCGGAAAGCGATGAAGTCAGCCGTCTGTTTGTGGAGAATGAGGATGTGGCGGAAGTACTCGTCCGGGGCAAGACCAAGTCCTCCGTGAGACTGCGTTCGGGTTTGCAGGTTGACTTGCGGGTGGTACCCGAGTCCAGCTACGGCGCGGCACTGCACTACTTCACCGGCTCCAAGGCCCATAACATCGCCATTCGGACCCGCGGCCTGCAGGCCGGCCTGAAGATCAACGAATACGGCGTGTTCAAGGGAACGGATCAGGTGGGAGGACGGAGGGAGGAGGACGTATTCCATGCCGTTGGCCTGCCTTTCATCGAGCCCGAACTCCGCGAAAACCGGGGTGAAATCGAGGCGGCCGAAAAAGGCCTGTTACCGCGCCTCGTGACGTTTGCCGACCTCCATGGCGACCTCCATATCCACACCGACGCCACAGATGGCCTGGACAGTCTCGAGTCCATGGCCCGTGCCGCGCAGGCGAAGGGATATGAATACCTGGCCGTCACGGACCATTCCAAACGGATGACCATGGTCCATGGGCTGAACGCCACACGTCTCGCTCGACAACTCCGTGACATCGACAAACTCAATGCGACGCTCAAGGGGTTCCGCCTGCTCAAATCCATTGAGGTGGACATTCTCGACGACGGCTCGCTGGATCTCTCTGATGACATTTTAAGGGATCTTGATCTGGTGGTGGTCGCCGTCCATTCCCGCCTGACGCTCTGCCGCGACAGGCAGACCGAGCGCATGATCCGTGCCATGGACAATCCGTACGCCACGATCCTCGCCCACCCGACCGGCCGGCTGATCAACGAGCGACCGCCTATGAATATCGACCTGGAACGTCTCTTGAAGGCCGCCGGGGAGCGTGGGTGCGCCGTGGAATTAAACAGCCAACCGACTCGTCTTGATCTCAACGACGTGGCCTGTCGACTGGCGCATGACCTGGGCGTCAAGGTGGCCCTCTCGACGGACGCCCACTGCGCTTCTGAGCTGGATTTCATGCGCCACGGAATCGCGCAAGCCCGCCGCGGCTGGCTCACGGCGGACGACGTGCTCAACACGCGCTCGTGGAGAGATCTGCAACCCTTGCTCAAGCGGGTGTAGCTCCGAC
>JBAXWO010000360.1:0-3533 GCA_037128375.1 bacterium | reverse complement strand
CTCTGAGCCTGGTCCGCCGGTTGAAGGCGGCGGGCGTGCGCCACATCGCCCTGCTCACCGGCGACAACCAGGGCACGGCGGATGCGGTGGGGCGCGCAGTGGGCGTCGATGAAGTGCGGGCGGAACTGCTTCCTGAAGACAAGATGCGGGCGGTTGAGGAGATCGCACGGAGGCATGGCCCCGTGGCCATGGTGGGCGATGGCGTCAACGATGCTCCGGCGCTCGCCACCGCCACCGTCGGCATTGCGATGGGCGCCGCCGGCACGGACGCGGCCATCGAAACGGCGGATATCGCCCTCATGCTCGACGACCTGGACCATCTGCCGTGGCTGGTTCATCACGCGCGTCGTTCGTTACGCATCGTCCGCCAGAACATCACCTTCGCGCTCGGCGTGAAGGTCGCGTTCATGGGTCTGGCCCTCGCACACATGGCGACCCTGTGGATGGCCATTGCCGCCGATATGGGATCCTCCCTCATCGTGATTTTCAATGCGCTGCGGTTGCTGCATACGGACGCAAAGAAGGAACCTTGAACAGGTCCCCGGTGGGCCCGGCTACCGGGAGACGTCCTTGAGCCTGGGAACGTTCTTCAACACGCCGAAGTCGGTGACCCGCGTCTCGCTTACGTTCAAGTACTCGAGCGGGATGCCGACCAGATGGCTCAGGTCGCCCACGGGCGTACGGGCAAGATTCAGACGTTTCAACGGAATCCCCGTCAACGGCTTGAGATCCCAAACCGCGGTTCCCGACAGATCCAGATCGGTCAGCGGCAACCCCTTCAATGGAGTGAGATCCATCACCTTGGAATTCACCAGCGAAAGCGAGGTCAGTTTCATGCCGGCCAGGGGCGTCAGATCAGACAAGGGAAAGCGCCCCCCCGCATGCAGGGTCAAATTCCCGAGCGGCATCCCCTTCAAGGCTGAAATATCCGCCAGCGCGTTATCGCCGGCCAGAATGCGCAACCCATTCAAACGCATTCCCTTGAAATGACGAAGGTCGGGAGGTTGAAACACCCGGCACCGAATGTCGATGTTGGTCAGCGGCATCCCGTACATCCAATGCAGGGTCTTGATCTCCGTGCCGACATAGGTAAAGTCCACCAGCGACAGGCTGGCCATCTTGCTCAGGTCCGAATCCGGCAGCCCTTCCCCCTCGCCACCCCGGAACACGCGCAGCGGCATGCCACGCAGGGGGGCCAGGTTCCGCACTTGGGTACCGGTCAGATCCAATCGCGCGATCGGCAATCCGGCCAGGGCTGAAATGACCAGAAGGTTCTTCCGCCCCGAGAAATCCAGACTCAACCCGTCCTCGAGCCAGGCAACCGTCGGTCTAACATTTCCAACGGGATTGGCCCGTTCCAGTTTCTCCAGCGCGTCGGCCAGAACAGCGTCCTCCACATGGAGCGGCCCGTTCACCCGGATGTAGCCCAGCGTATCCAGAACTCTCCTGTTAAGCTTGGCGCATTCCGTAGAGGCGAACCTGGACTGGAAGAGAGCCAGTTCGGACTTGATCCTTTTCACCTGAGTCTCCCCGAACCTTTTTTTACGAATCTCCACGAGCAGGTCTCCCTCGCTCAACCCTGAGGGCATGTCGGCAGCAGCCAGGATACTGCGAAAGGCACGCTCCGCGGGCATTTCCACGACATTCTCAGGGGGCACACGTTCCACCGCGGCCGGCTTGGCCACGCCGGCCCATCGCGTGGCGATCAACCGCCCAAGCGGAGTGTCCGCCTGTGAAAACAACTTGCCGGCCTGCTCAGACTTCCCGGCCTCGAGCGCCAGCATCGCGCACATGACTTTCCGGTCCCCCTCTTCAACGTTACCCAATCTTCGGGCGCATTCCGCGGCAGCTAAATCCCCGTAGGCGAAAGGCCGATCAACCCAGGCATCGACCTCCCCCTCACCTTTGAATTGACGCCTGGCCCTCACCGTCTCCCCCTCGACGCTCAGGATGCGAAGGCGCTCGACACCGCTATTGAGCACCACCTCGACATCCTTGCCCGAGTCGGCTTTCAGGGATTCAAGAACCGTATTCTTCATGCGCACAACCTGTGACAGGCTGGCGCGAATAGCCTCATCCTCGACGGAAAGCGATGTTGCGTTGATCCGGTCTAGCGCCGCACGGGCGGCCGCAGGATCCCCCCGCAACAGGCCATCGACGGCGATCGTCAGTTGATCCCCGGTGTTAACCTCAGGCCCGGGAGGGAGGTCCGGCGCCGGGCTGGCCGCAGGCGGCGGGGTCGCTACGGGCGGAGGCTCCGCCCGGGGCGTGACGACCGACGGGGTCGGGCGTGAGGAAGGATTGCCAGGCGGCTTCGCCTCAACCCGCATGCGCCAGGGATCATTCGTGACAGGGCTCGCGGGCGGTGGCACAGGTTTAGCAACATCCGCAGGGACCACCGGTGTCGGGACCGCCACCGGAGTAACCGGAATGGGCACCTGAGCCGGTCTGCCGCCGCGAAGGGATAGCCACGCACCGATGCCAACTCCCAGAATCAGGACGGCTGCGGCGGCCACCATGATCACTGGCCGCCCTTTCCCGGACGCCGGCCCCGCCGGCGCGGACGGCGGGGCGGCGGGCGCCACGTCGCGGGGCTGCATCCCACCGGCCCGCACTCTGATCTTCCGCTTCGGCTCTTCAACCACCTCGACTTGATAGGCCAACTCCATGACTGACGAGGCGGCTGGCAAGCCTTCCCTCTCCAGTCTCCCTCCGGCCAATACCTCCTCCAGATCCTTAATCAGCGCCTCCCACGTCGCATAGCGATCTTCCGGCTTTCTGGCCAACAGGGTTTGCATGATCAACACACAGCCATCGGAAAGGGACGTATTCCCGTCGCGGGGGTCCGGAAGCGATTCGACCGCCTGCTTCCGGAGCGTTTCCATGAGGGTTTTTCCGGCAAACGGCAAACGGGCCGTGACCATGTGGTAAAGCGTCGCCCCCAGCGAGTACATGTCCGCCCGGAAGTCAACGTTGTCGCCTCCGTTCGCCTGTTCCGGACTCATGTAGTTGGGCGTGCCCATGACGGTGCCGGCCATCGTCATGCCACCGGCTTCACGAAGACTCTTTGCGAGGCCCATGTCCATCAACTTCGGCTCTTCGTCCTCGTTCAGAACGATATTGGCCGGCTTGATATCGCGATGAATCAGGCTATGCCTGTTCCAGGCGTAGGCGAGGGCCAGCGCCACTTTGCGGACAATGCCCAACGCGTCCGCCTCCGCCATGACCCCTGTCCGCTTGAGACGCGACTCCAGCGTTTCCCCGCGCACGTAGGCCATGGCCAGATAGTAAACCCCGGTGTCTTCCCCGGCCTCATAGGCCGTGACGATGTTGGGATGTTCAAGCCGGGCTCCCTGTCTGACCTCATTGAGGAAACGCTCCACCGCCTCCTTGTCCGCCGTCAGGGATTGGGGCAGGATCTTAAGCGCGACATCGCGGTCCATCGACAACTGCCGGGCGAGAAACACCTCGCCCATTCCTCCCTTGCCCAGCAGCGTTTGGATCTTGAAGCCGCCGACCGTGGTGCCCGGCCC
>JBAXWO010000036.1:0-11736 GCA_037128375.1 bacterium | reverse complement strand
AGGTGCTGCTGATAGACGGCTACCCCCGCTGGGAGTTCCGTTATCTCAAGAACCTGTTCATGGAACGGGATCGCAACGTCCGGCTTCAGTATCTGCTCTTCCATCCCGACCAGGTCGCCGGAATCACCAACCGGCCGCCCCGGCCCGCCTCCGCCGCGCCCGATCAGACCGGGGCGGAAGCCACGCTTCTCCCCGCCAATGAAGCGGAATGGATGAAGTTCGATGTCATCGTTCTGGGTGATGTGGACCCGCTGGAACTCGGACGCGGCAACATGGAGATTCTCCGGAACTACGTGTTGAACCGGGGCGGCTCGCTGATCGTCATCGCCGGAAGCCGGAACATGCCCCACGCCTACGCCCGCACGCCCCTGGCGGAAATCCTGCCGGTGGTCTTCAGGTCCTCCACCCGCCCGCTGTTGAACGCCCCCGAGTCGGAATTCCGACTGGCCCTGACCGCCCAGGGCCGGGATACGGTCCTCATGCGACTTGACGATGACGCCAGCCGGAGTCTCGAGATCTGGAATGCCATGCCCCTCCTTCACTGGCGGCACGGATTCATGACCGCCAAGGAAGGGGCGTCCGTGCTGGCCTATGCGGCCGCCCCCCAACCGGTCTTTGCCGAGCGACTGGCCCATGTTCCTGACGCCGGGACGCTTCTCAAACAGCAGCAACTCGAGCGGGAAAACCCCCTGCTGGTCACCCATCAAGCCGGGTTCGGATCCGTCCTGATGTTCGGTTTCGACCATAGCTGGAGACTGCGCTACCGGAAGGGCGACCTCTATCATCACAAGTTCTGGGGCCAGATTCTCCGCTGGGCCACGAGCGACAGGATCGCCTCCGGCTCGTCTTCGCTCCGGGTCGGAACCACCCGGCCCTGTTACCCGACCGGCAGTCCCGTGCGAATCCTGGCCCGGCTGGCCACACCCGGGTTCATGCCGATCGTCAACGCCACCCCGCACGCCACGATCTGGAAGGGGGACCGGAAGGTTTTGCGCCTGCAACTGGCATACCGGCCGGAATCGCCCGGAATCTACTCCGCCGAAATTCCCTCCCTGCCCGACGGCCAGTACCGGGTCGAACTGGACAACGCCGGTCCCGGCGCACCGGCTTCCGCCGTATCCTCCGAATTCTCCGTCAGCGCCACGATGGAGTCCGAACGGGTCGAACTCACCGCCGATCGCGGGTTGCTGAACCGTCTCGCCGCCCTGACCGGCGGCAGGGTTCTGGAACCGGTCGAACTCGACTCCCTGTTCAAAGCCCTCGGGCCCGCCACGGTTTCCAACCCGGAACGCCGCCAGATCGACTTGTGGAATTCCTGGCCATGGCTCATCTTGATCCTGGCCTTGCTGACGGCTGAATGGGCCTTACGCAAGAGAGTGAGGTTGCCCTGATGAATTCCACTCCATCGATCGACGGGGCCCACGGCCTGCCGGATTCCATCGTCCTGGCGCTGCGCCAGCTCATCCGCCGCGCGCGGCAGTTGATTGTCATCCGGGGTGTCTGCGCCTTTTGCGCGGTGGGCATCGGCGTGTTTCTGGCGATCATGCTGATCGATGCCCGCTTCACGCTCCTGGCCCGCTGGCCGCGCTGGTTCATGACCCTCCTGGCCTACTCCGCCTGGGCGGGTTCCCTCCTCTGGTTTCTGATCCGCCCCCTGGCGCGCTCCTTCACACTGGCCGGCATCGCCCGCCTGATTGAGGGCCACCATCCCGAATTTCAGGAGCGAATCAGTTCCGTGGTCGAACTGCTCAGCAGCAAGGATGGCCCGTCCATCCGCGGTTCCGACGTATTGATTGGCGCCCTCACCGGAGAGGCGGTCCGCGACGCCATGATCCTCAAGCCCAGGAACGAGATTTCGTTTCGCGGGGCCATACCGTTCGCGGTCGCCGCCGGAATCGTGCTCACCGTGCTGGCCACCCTGTGGCTGGCCAAACCCCGCCAAACCTGGTTTCTGCTGGCACGCGCCACCGCCCCCTTCCTGAATCTTCCCAACATGCAGGCCGCCGATCTCCTCGTCGAACCCGGCGACACCCTCATCGCCTCAGGTTCGCGTTTGCGGATTTCGATCCAGACCGCCCATCCTGCCGTGACCTCGGCCCGCCTGCGGCAAGTGGATCATCAGGGCCGTGAAACCGTGACGGATATGGTGGCCATGCCGGCGACCACCAACCCGCCGGGCCGCAGCTTTGCGGTGACCCTGCCGACGGTCCTGACCGGATTTCGCTACCGCCTCCAGGCCGGCGATGCGGTCACCCGCTATTTCGCCGTCCGGGTGGCCATCCCGCCCGTGATCGAGCATCTCGATGTGCGCTGCCGCTACCCGAACTACTCCCGGCTCGGGGTCACCCAGGAGCGGGATGGGTCCGGCACCCTCCGCGCACTGGCCGGCTCGGAAATCACCGTCTCCGCCCAGGTCAACAAGCCCGCGTTATCCGCCGTCATGCGCATCACCACCTCCTCCTCAACCAACGCCATCAAGGGCACCCACCGAACCACCAATGAGGGCACCTTCTACGATTTCGCCCTGACACTTCCCAGGAATCTGAACGGCAGTTGGACCCTCATCCTGACCGATGAGATCGGGCTGAGGAATACGCCGTTCGAATATGCCATCCAGGCGATCCCAGACAACCCGCCCATCGCCACCGTCGCCAACCTGCTCCAACGGGAAGTGCGCTTGAACCGCGAAACCCGTCTGCCGGTTACCTATTCCGCGGAGGACGATCTGGGCCTGTCCGGCATGGCCATGATTTTTACGATCCCCGGGGGGTCCAATGAAGTCATCCGAAACCTGCCCCTACCCGTCCAGACGGGACAAAACATCAAGGCGATTCACGGTGATACTCAGATCGCGATGGACGATCCCCTCTTCGCCGGTGCCCCGCGCGTGGCCTTCCGCATCAGGGCCACCGATAACCTGCCCGGGACGAGCCAGGGGCCCCAGTCAGGAAACTCGGCCACCTTCACCCTCGTCCTCGATGATCGGGCGCCCTCCTGGCTGGAGCAGGTACTGACCAGCCAGGAAAATCGCGCGCAGCAGGGCCTCAAGCAGGTGCAGCAAAAACTTGCCTCGGCACGCGATCAGGCCCAGGCCCTGGACCTACCCCTTGCACAACAGCCGGCACTCAGTTCCGAAACCGCCAGGCGGATCGATGCCCTTCAGGATTCGCTGGCCGCCGCCGACAATTCCCTGCGCGACATCTCCGCCGATCTTGACAAGGGTTTCTTCACGGCGCTCGCCACCCAGCTCACCGTCCTCGCCGATAACCATGTCAGCAAGGCGGAGAATCTGTCCGGACAACTCAGGCTGGTCGATAGCCCTGCCGAACGAACCACCATCAACAGCAACGTCACCGCCGAAATCGACACCTCCCTGCAGGCCGTCGAACGCGCCATTCAGGACTACACGGCCGCCCGCGCCGCCGTGCGGCGCACCGTGGAATTAGACCGTCTGGCCGACAAACAGAAGACCCTCGCCCGGACCAGGCAGGATCTGGACGAGGCCATGCCCCCACCTGCCAGCAATACCGTTGCCCTCGCCCAGGCGAGAACCGCCTCGAACGCCTGGGCGCAGGCCCAGGGCCAGGTGTCGGACCGCCTGGCCGCCCTGGCGCGCGACACGCCGGGCACCCCGGAATACGTCGCCACCCTCACGAGCAACCTTGCCGTTCAAGCCGCCGACCGGGCGGAGGAACTGGCCGCCCGACAGAACGAACTCGCCGCCCTGACCGGACAGCAAATGGACACCGTGCAGAAACGGGATCGGCAATGGCGCGAACTCGCCGCCCGTCAGGAGCGGCTGGCGGCCCTCGCCCGTCAGGATCCTTCATCCGCCGCTTTCCACGCACCCCTGCAGCAAGCGGCCAGGGATCTCGCCGCCCGGAATACGGCGGAAGCCATTCGAGCCCAGGCCGGGACGGCCGACGCCATGCGCCGGCAGGCGGACAGGCTTCTCGCGTCGCCCGCCCCGGCGCCGTCCGAGGATAACGCCCTCGAGACCCCCTCCGAGGTCCAGCAGAAATTCATCGACGCGCTGACCTCGGCCCGTCGCTCCGCCGAGCGCGCCGCACAATCCGCCGCGCTCGCCTCAAAGCACGCCCGGGCGAAGGAGGCGGAACAGTGGAGCCAGATCGCTGAACAAGCCGCCAAGGACGCCAAGCGGGCGGCGACGGAGGGACGGCGCGCCGTTGAGCAGGCGGGGCACAAGGAGCAGCCCGAACCCGTCCGGCGCGAGGCCGCCCTGCAGGCCTCCCGCGCGGCGGAAGCAGTCTGGCAACTTGCCGACGACGCGCGTGCCGCCGCCCTCCAGGCGACCATCATCCCCGCCGGAAGCAACTCCCCGCCGGACCGCGCCGTACACGCCGAGTCGCAGGCTCGTGACGCCGCACGGGCGGCCCGACAATTGGCTTTGAAAGCGGGAATGACGGCGGAGCGGGCCCGGGAAGACGCCAGACAGGCCGAGCGGCAGATCGATCAGGCTCTCATGAACGGGGCCCCCGCTCCACAAGTTCAGGACGCCAGGGATAAGGCCGCTGAGGCCGCCACCCGAGCTGAGGACGCCAGGGAAGCCGCCACGAAAGCCGGCGACGAAGCCCGTCAGGCGGACGAGGAAGTGCGCACGGCGCGACAGGTCACCGATAAAGCCCTGACTGACGGAAGCACCCAGCCTTCGACCTCCCCCACGACGACGCCACCCCCGGCACCTTCCATAAGCGCCCAGGCTAAGGAGGCCGCGCAAATGGCGCAACAGGCCGCGCAGATGGCGCGTCAGGCTGCACAAGAAGCAGGGGAAGCCGCCCGCCAGACAGCGAAACAAGCCGCGCAACTCGGCGACCCGTCCACCCAGCAAGCCGCCCGGCAAATCGAACAAGCCGCCCAACAGTCCCAGCAGTATGCGGAACAGGCGGCCCAGGCCGCCCAGCAGTCTTTCCAGTCCGCGGAACAGGCGGACCGACAGGCCAAGCAGGCCGCCTCAAGCCCCACCCCTCAGGCCAGGGAAAAGGCGGGACGGGAGGCCGAACGGGCAGCGTTGGCCACGATTGAAAAGGCCCGGGCGGCCGCCCATGCCGCGGTCAGGGCAAACACCTCCGCCCATTGGGCGCAAGATCGGCAGGCGGCACTCACGTTGACCGGGCTGGCGACCCAACAGGAATCACTGCATCTCGAAGCCACCGGACTCCTGGCGACGGAAGAGCAGGCCGAAAGCGCGCTCACGGCCGACGCATCACTCGAGGCCCTGCAGGAAAGACAGGCGCGGCTGGGTCGTGAAATCGATCACCTGACTCATGACGCCAATATAGTCCGTGCCCAAGCCGATCAACTTCCTGGCCGCACACAGGCCGCCCCCCCTGCCGGTCAGGCGACGCGGGAAATGGCGCAGGCCTCGCAAGCGGCGACTCTGGCGACCGGACAGATGCGGCAGTTCACCCCCCAGGTTGAGGCCCCGGGCAGTCCGTCCGCCCAGACCCGGCAAGCTCAGCAAATCACCGCGGAAAACCTGACGAAGGTGGCCCGGAGTCTGAACCTTGCCGCCCAGGCCATGATCGTTCCCGCCCCGTCGCCGACTCCGCCGCCCGTGCCCCTGTCGCCGGAGTCCTTAACAGCCCGGGAGTCGCTGGCCAGGGCCTACGGTGACGCCCTCCGGGCTGCCGAAAACCGCCAGGCCGACGACGCCGCGCAAAGTGCCGCGCAGTTGGCAAAAGCCGCCGACCAGACCGCCGCCGAGGCGCAGTCCCTCGGCGCCAACGCCCGCCCGCCCACTCTGCAAGCCGCCGCATCGACGGGAGGGGACCCCAGGGAGGATACCCGGACGTCCGAAGATGTTCCCTCCTTTGCACGACGGCTTGGCATGAAATTGCAAGATTGGCTCCAGCTTCATGGCGAGTTGAAGGAAGACGTCCTGCAGGCGGCGGACAGTGAGGGTCCCGAAGAATACCGCCCCCTCATCAAACGCTACTTCCGCGACGTCTCGGAACACGGAGGCGAGGAGAAATGAAAATCGTTGCATTCATCGGGCTGGTTTGCGCGGGCCTGACGGCGTTTCCCCTGGCCGGCCAGGGCGCGCCGGCCGTCCCCGAGGACACCCCGTACCAGCGCGCCTTCGATGAGGCCGTGGACAGGGGACTCGACTACCTGGCCCGATCACAGGCCGCCGACGGATCCATCGGGGGCCATACCCCCGCCATCACGGCGCTGGCCGTCATGGCCTTCCTGGCCCACGGCGAGCCGCCCGGACTTCCCCCCCACGGGGACATCATCAACCGCGGCATCGATTACATCCTGTCCGTGCCTTCTGCCGACAGCACGCTGATCGGGGGCGGCGGCCAGATGTACAGCCATAACATCTCGACGCTCCTGCTATCAGAGGTCTCCGGCATGGTCGACCCGGAACGGCAGGCGCGGATAGACGGAATCCTGCCGCGCGCCCTCCGCATCATTCTGGCCGCCCAGGACGTGCCCAAGCAGGAGTCCCAGGCGGGTGGCTGGCGTTATGAACCCACCAGCAGCGACAGCGACATCTCCCACTCCGGCTGGGCGCTGATGGCGCTGCGGTCCGCCCGCAACAACGGTGCGCCGGTCCCTGCGGAGGCGGTTGAAAAGGCGGCCCGGTTCATCCTGCGCTGCCGTACCCAGGAGGGCGGGTTCGCCTACCAGCCGGACGGCGTGGCGGGGGTTGCCTGTACCGGCATCGGCCTGCTCTGTCTTGAGTTGTCCGGTCGGCATCGTGACGACGTCACGCTCAAGGCCGGGCAGTACCTCGCGGGCCGGTTTGAAAAGGGGGATCCCTTCTCCGGCGAACACAGGTACTACGCGCTGTACTACAGCGCCCATGGAATGTTTCAGCTCGGGGGCGAGGAGTGGGAGGCGTTCGCGCCCAAACTGTACGACACCATCCTGAAACGCCAGTCTGCCGACGGCTCCTGGCCGGCGGGGGGCAACGAACCGAACCCGCACTACTGCACCAGCATGGCCATCCTGGCCCTGAGCGTCTCCTACCGCCAACTGCCGATTTATCAGCGGTAAGCCGAACCAACATCCCTTGCTGGACGGCCTCGCTCAGAACTTCAATGAACTGCAGGCGTGGGCCTTGGCCTCGCCGCCCGACAGGCCGCCAACGGCCGCCGTGCCGACCAGACTTCGGCCAAGGGACTGCTTCGGCGGCCCCAAAAGCGTTACCTGCTGTTTCTCCTCTCCTGAGTTCCAGATTTAGCCATGCTCCGCCTTCCTGTTTCACCGCATCCACAGGAACGAGGAAAGCGAGATCGGGACAATCCGTGGGTCAGGCACCGTTACTCCGTCCTCCAGAGTCACCAACAGTCCCAACGGAGCGTTATATACCGACTTCTCAAGAAAGGCCCGCAGCCCGCGTGTGTCCTCGTGCGGATCGATGCGTTTCCGGTACTTGACCTCAACGGGAATACGCTTCGTTCCTATGGTGATGATGAAGTCAACCTCAGGTTCCGACGCACGCGCCGGAAAATGCGCCACATCCAGGTTCGGGATGGACGCGAGAAAATACCCGAGCACACTTTCCGCAATCCTTCCGGCCAGGTCCGAAAGGTGGGGCTCTTTCGCAAGACCATCGGGATCGAGCGGAATTTGCTCCTGGAGCCAGGCGGCGCGCAGGGCATGGTCGCAAAGACATATCTTCGCAGGCGCAGTCTGTCTCTTCAGCCGAATCTCAAGCGGCGGAACCAACTTCAGCAGCAGCGTCGCATCCAGCGTTCCCAGCACACGACGAACCCGATTCCAAGTGTAGTCTTTGTGCAGGATGGTGCGCAGATCGGGTCCGAAGACCGCTGGACCCGGCGTTTGCCCCGCATAGCGGCAGGCCAGGCGGAACACTTCCTCCATGAATTGGGCATCGCCGGGCTGCCTCCGGCGCGCTACGGGCAGGTCGTGCGTGAGCACGCGGCGGATGACGGTCTCCATTAGGTAGTCCGAGACCTGACTCCAGGCCGGCGTCGGCAACTGGTGGGCCATCGGGTAGCCGCCAACCTGCGAATAGGCCACGAAGGCCCGCTTCCGAAAGGCAGCGGAACCCGCCATGGCGGACATAGTCTGCCGCCAGAAGTCCAGCGACGTTAGATCGCCCTGTCCATTCGGCGGCCAGCGCGAGGGCTCGGAATGGCCGAAACGCAACTCCGCGATTTCGCGCAGCAGGAGCGTGCCGATATCCAACGGCATGAGGCGGCCGGCCAGACTGTCGCGGCCGGCCTCGATTTGCAGGGACGAACTGCCTGTGATCAGCACGCGCACGGCGTGGTTATCCACCAAGTGCTTCAACTGCGGAGCCCAAGCCTTCAGGTTCTGGATCTCGTCGAAGAAGAGATACGCGGTTTGACCGGCGTGCGCGGTCTCGTTGAAGGTACGTCCGAGCACATGCCGCTCGAACCACCGGCTGATCTGCAAAACCGGGTCCATCAACTTCGCGGCGGCCCGGATATCGTCGAATGGAACATACAGCAGATGTTTTGGGGGCGTACCGGCGGCGAGCAACCCTTCGATGATCTGGCGCACCAGAATCGTTTTTCCGACCCGCCGAGGCCCGCGAAGGGCAGTAACGGGTGTAAGCCCGTGCTGCACGGACTGCAGCAACCCCGCATACAGCGATCGCCGAAAGGTCGGTAGCGGCGCGCCGGGTTTCCCTATCCACCAGGGATTCAAGGCCTGCAGGTCATCAATCAACTCCGGCGGGAGCGGAACGACATCCGCGGCACGATTCACATCACTCAGTCCTGTGCTCATTCCCTCTCTCCTCTCTCCGCGTCTCCGCGTCTTCCCTCAATCATGCTCCGCCTCCCTGAGAATATCCCGAAAAATGATCGCGAACCTCTGCCGGGGCTTCACCGCCAACTTGTACGCCGGATCCCGCACACGGTAAAGCACGGGATTTGTCGCACAGGCCGCCACCGCATACAACCAGTACCGCTCCCACGCGTTGTAACGATCCACCTCGACATTGCGGGCTCCCCGCACGGCAAGGGTCTCGATGTTGAGATAGCAAACTTCCTGGGCCTCGGCACTGTCATCCGGGATCACCAACCCCACTGCTACCCGTTATGGGTGTTTTCTCTGGACTGAGTCTCAGGGTCTGTTGACGCAGAATGTTCCGGAGCACCACATATTCCATCATGGGCCCCTGAGCAATAAAAAGAAGAACGACGTCTCACAAGACCACGGTGTGGAACGATTCCGGCGGCAGGTTCAGGGTCAGAAGGGTGCTTCCGTCCTCAAGGACCACCCGGCGGCTTTCGGCAAAGGGATTCTGCAGCACCAGGACCCGCGACTCGTCCGGGTTCATGAACGCCACGGCATTGCCCGCCCACCCCCCGGTCAGCCCCAACCGGATGGCGTTCCGGTCGATGAAGTGCGAAAAATGCTTCATCACATAGAATTCGGGGTTGAAGGTGACCGCCCCACTCAGAGGATCCACCGTGATCATCGAATTCTCCCGCCACCCCCAGGTGCTGCCCCCGCCGGGTTGCAGGACCATGTTCCAGTACACGTAGGCGTTCACGCCGCAGCTGATGTAGTGCTGGAGCAATCCGAAGACATAACGCGCATAGGCCCACGAATTCTGGCCGTCCCCACACTCGTTCTCCGTCTGCATCATCCGGGTTTCCGGCCAGCTCGTGTGCGTCCGCAACACCGCGGCCTTGCCCGCCCCCTGGTAGCCGACCCCGGCGATGAACTGGCGCGCCAGGGGATCGCTCAAGGCCGTCAGCGTGTAGCCGTTGTAATCGTCGGTATTCAACGTGCCCAACCAGATCTCCGACCTCACCCGCTGCTTCGCGAACATCGGGCCGAGATGATTGCGGATGAAGTCGCGCAGCTCCGGACCTGTCCAGAGGCAACCCGGGAACTTCGGGTCGGCGACGGGCTCATTTTGAACATGGACCTGGTGAACCTGGATCCCCTCCTGCCGGTAGGCCTGCACGAATCGCGCGAAATAAAGCGCATAGGCCTCCAGGATCTCGGGCTTCCAAATCAGCTTGCCGGAATGGTACGCGCGGGGATGCTTCATCCAGACCGGCGGACTCCACGGCGAGGCGAAAAGCTTCAGCATGGGCTGGAGCCGGAGCGCCGCCCGGATGTACGGGATCAGGAACTGCCGGTCCCGTTCGATGGTAAAGCGGCTCATGCCCAGATCGCCATCGGTCTCGTTGCAGCTATACCATTCCAACGCATAGTCGGAGGCGCCGATCGGCACCCGGCAAAGATTGAAGCGGCACCCGTCCTCGCGATCGAACAACGCCTGGATCACCCGCCCCCGGTCGGCGCCCCGCATGGTCGACAGCGCGATCCAGCCGAGTTCATTGAAACAGCCGCCAAACCCTTCCCAGAGCTGATCCTGCGTCCCGTCAAAACGCAGACCGGGCTCGACGCGGCGGGTCGTCCCGGGACGGCCCTGATCGCCCCACTGCCGTTCCGGCGTGGTCGCCATCCATAATCCGCGTTTACGCTCCATCGCTCTCAATCCTCGATCTTCAACTTCAACTCGTCCGAGTTCGCCCGCAGCTCCGGTGCGTACATGGCCTGCGCCCGGGTCGGCAGCGCGCTGAACCGGCCGGGAATTTCCGCCCGCAGCCGGTAGGCCACGCTGTGGGTGCCCCGCGCCAGGGAACGAACAAAGAAACAGACCCGCTCGTCACGAAACTCGACATAGGCGCCCATATCGTTCCCGTTGTAGCCGCTGCGCACTTCCACCGGCTCAAAGCCCGCCGCCTTCATGTCCTCGAAGACGATATACTCGTAATCGTTCTTGCTGGCGATTTCCAACTCCACCTCAATCAGGTCGCCGCTCTTGAGCGTGTCCAGGTTGGCCAGCGGGGTCCGCTCGTATTTCTCAACCTTCTGGTCCAGCGCCTGACCGCGCGCTCCCGCCACTTTGACGGTCTTATCGACGGCCGTAAGCTTATAGAACCGACGCTCAACCTTGATCTCCAGCCCCGCCTTCGCAATGGGGTCTTCAAGGGTGAAGTTGGTCAGATAGGCGTTGAAATACACCGGCCCCGCGCCCCGTCGACGGATCTCAATCGTGTGCCGGCCGGACTCCACCGCGTCACCGGTCATCACCAGCTTGTTGTCGAACGCGAACAGGTTTTCCGCCGTGACCCGGACTTCCTTCATCTTCTTGCCGTCAACGTGGATCTCCACCGTCATGTCCGGCTTGTCCTCCCCGCTGGCCCGCAGATAGTCCGCCATGGCCTCGATGCAGAGCGCCGTATCCCGGGTGGAGTTCCAGTAGGTGGCGTGCTTGCGGTTGTTGAGCAGGTACTTGACCAATCCCGCCGCCTGCTCGCTCTTCGGGGCCGTCGCCGCCAGCAGTTTGAGATAGTAGGCATGCGCCTCGTTCTCGCTGCCATACCAGTACCACCAGTATCCCTGGTTGCCGAGATTGAGATAGGCGGTCTGGTTCTCGCTGTCCCGGACCAGGTATTGCTCGATGTTGCGAATCAGCATGTCCCGTTTCTCAACCTCGCCCCGTTTGTGCAACGCCAGCCCGAACATGGCCTTGGCATAAACCGACAGATTCGTCCGGTCCCGGTACAGGAAATCCCGCATGTCGGCGTCATCCTTGCCGGCATCCACCAGCACCATGTAGACGAAGGCGTCGAGGTCATCGGCATGGCTCTTCCGCGGGCCGAATATCCCCACCTGACGCTTGAGTCTGCGGAGTTCTTCCGCCTGGTAGTTGAGCAGCCAGTCCACGCCGCGATCCATGACGCCGGG
>JBAXWO010000359.1:0-3556 GCA_037128375.1 bacterium | reverse complement strand
GCCGCGAAGTTCGACTCCATCGTCGCCTATTCCGGCATCGAGGAGTTCATCGACAAGTCCTGGAGCGGCGGCGTGGCTCCTGCCGATACGTTGCCCTGTTTCTGGAAGACCGAATTTTCCTATACTCCCAAGCAGTGGGAAACCATCGGCCTGATTACGACCGGGCTCACGTCCGGCCAGGTCTGGCTCAATGGACACAATCTGGGAAGTACTCCGCAGGCGGTGCCGCTTTATATGCCTGAGTGCTGGCTCAAAGGGGGGGCTAATGAACTGGTGGTGTTTGCCGCCAAGGGGCTTGAGGCGGTTGAGTCCGCCACGGGTAAGGAGTTATGGTCGCATCCCTGGAAAACGGGGTATGACGTCAATGCGGCGGATCCGCTGGTCATCGGCGACAAGGTTCTGATTTCCTCGGGATATGATAAAGGAGCCGCCTTGCTGAGTGCGACCGGTACTGCCTGCAAGGTGGAATGGGAGAATAAGAATCTGGCCAGCCAGTTCAGCAGTCCGGTTGCGGTCGGATCTGTGTTTTATGGGATCAGCGGCAACGTGGGCAAGGGTGAGTTGTGCTGCATCGACCAGGCCACGGGCGGGGTGAGGTGGAGCCATAAGGAGACCGGATTCGGGAGTTTCATGCTTGCCGATGGGAAGCTCATTATCCTGAGTGAGAAGGGCACGCTGTCGATCGCCGAGGCGAGTCCGGAGGCCTACCATGAACTGTGGAACCAGAAGGTGTTGGACGGGGTTTGCTGGACCATGCCAACCCTCTGCAACGGGCTCATCTACTGTCGAAACGACAAGGGTCGGCTGGTCTGTCTGGCGTTGAGCGGAAACTAGGGATTCCGCTCTACGAGCATCCCATGGAATTCCCGCAGTTATGGCAACGGTAGCAGGCGCCGTTGCGCGTCGTGATGTGACCGCAACGGTCGCAGGCGGGGGCATCCTCCTGGAATCCCTTGAACTGGTCATCCACCCGCGGGCTATTGCCCTCGGGTGACAGGGCAGCCTGGGAGGCTTGTCCGTTCTCCATCGGGGCGCCCATTTCGTCCCGCACGCAACCGTTGGGGAAGGTGAGGTCCAGCCAGCGGAAGATGTAATCCACCAGCGACTTGGCGATCGGAATGTCCGGGTTGCTGGTGTAGCCGCTCGGTTCGAAGCGGCTGTGCGAGAACTTGCTGACCAGCGCCTGGAGCGGGACGCCGTATTGCAGGCACAGTGAAATCCCTGTTCCGAAGGCGTTCATGATGCCCCCCACCGTGCTGCCTTCCTTGGCCATGGTGATAAAGAGTTCACCCGGTTTGCCATCCTCATACAGGCCCACGGTCATGTAGCCCTCGTGACCGGCGATCTCGAACTTATGCGTGATGGAGCGGCGTGTGGCCGGCATACGGGCGCGGAACGGGCGTGCCGGGGCGGTGACCGGGGCACCGCCCGAAGTCTTGGTTCCGTTGCTCATCGCGTCCGAGCGGTTGGTGTTGAGCGGTTGGGTGCGCTTCGATCCGTCGCGATAGATGGCCACCGCCTTGAGTCCCATTTTCCACCCGTCGGTGTAGGCCTGGATAATATCCTCGACCACCGCCTCCTTGGGCATGTTGATGGTTTTGCTGATGGCGCCGGAGAGGAACGGCTGCACGGCGGCCATCATCTTGAGATGCGCCTGATACGAGATGCATCGGGAGCCTTTCTTGGGCTTGAAGGCGCAGTCGAAGACCGGCAGGTGCTCCTCCTTGAGGTTCGGGGCGCCCTCGATGGTCTCTTGTTCGTCGACATATTTCATGATGGCCTCGACCTCGCCATTGTAGCCAAGTCGGCGGAGCCCCGATTCCAGTGTGCGGTTGACCAGTTTGATCAGGCCGCCGCCGGCGAGCTGCTTATACTTGATGAGCGCGATATCCGGTTCGACGCCGGTGGTGTCGCAGTCCATCATAAATCCAATCGTGCCGGTCGGAGCCAACAGGGCGACCTGCGAGTTACGGAATCCATGTTGCGCGCCTTTGCGTTGAACGTGCGCCCAGACGTCGATCGCGGCCTGAAGCAGACCGGGCGGGCAGCGTTCGCTGTCGATATGCTGAAGGGCATCGGTGTGCATGGCGATGACGTTCTGCATGGGGGCGCTGTTGCGGGCGTATTCCTCGAACGGGCCCCGGACAGCGGCCATTTCCGAGGAGGTCGCATAAGCGCAACCGGTCATCAGGGCCGTCACGACGGCGGCAAAGGTCCGGCCATCGTCACCGTCGTACGGTAACCCCAGGCTCAGCAACAAGGCGCCCAGGTTGGCATAACCCAGCCCCAGTGGCCGGAAAAGATGGGAATTGGTGGCGATTTCCGCCGTCGGGTAGCTCGCGCTGCCGACCAGGATCTCCTGCGCGATGATGAAGATCCTGATGGCGTTGCGGAAACGCTCGACATTCAGGACTCCGTCGGCGTCGACGAATTTCATGAGGTTCAACGACGCCAGGTTGCAGGCGCTGTCGTCGAGGAACATGTATTCGGAACAGGGATTGCTGGCGTTGATGCGGCCGCTGTTGAGGCAGGTGTTCCAACGATTGATGGTGGTATCATACTGCACGCCCGGGTCGCCGCACAGGTGGGTTCCCTCGGCGATCAGGCGCATCAGGTCTCGGGCGCGGTGCGTCTCGACCACCTCGCCGGTGGTGACGGCGCGGGTCTGCCACTCTCCGTCGTCTTCCACCGCCCGCATGAATTCGTCGGTGAGACGGACGGACAGGTTGGCGTTCTGGAACATGACCGACGAGTAGGCCTCGCCGCCGAACGAGCCGTCGTAACCTTCGGCGATCAGCGCCCAGGCCTTCTTTTCCTCGTTGGTCTTGCAGGTGATGAAGTCGACGATGTCAGGGTGCGTTACCTTCAGGCTCTGCATCTTGGCGGCGCGGCGTGTTTTCCCGCCCGACTTGATCACGGCCGCCACCTGGTCGAATACGCGCATGAAACTCAGGGGACCGGACGGAGTGCCGCCGCCGGAGAGTTTTTCGCGGCTGCTGCGCAGTGAGCTTAGGTCGGTGCCCGTACCCGATCCATACTTGAACAACATGGCCTCGGTTCCCGCCAGGCGCATGATGTCTTCCATGGTGTCCTTGACGGACTGGATGAAACAGGCGGACGCTTGCGGATACTTGTAGCTGTCGCGTGACATTTCGATCCGCTGGGTTTCGGAATTCCAGTAGTAGCTGGAGCGGCTGTCGGAGGTGACGCCATAGGCGTGATGCAGTCCCACGTTGAACCAGACCGGACTGTTAAACGAGCCGTATTGGTTGATGCACAACCATGCCAGTTCGGCATAGAAGTTTTCAGTGTCCTCCGCCGTGACAAAGTAGCCTTCCTGCTGGCCCCAGTCGGCGATGGTGCGCGCCACACGATGGACGAGTTGGCGAACGGAGGTTTCCCGTTCCTTGCTTTGGGCCCCGCCATAGAAATACTTTGAGGCGACAATGTTGGTGGCCAGCATTGACCAGGCCTTGGGGACCTCGATATCCTCCTGGACGAAGATCACGTTGCCCTTGTCGTCGTAGGCCTTGAACTCGAGGGTGCCGACGCGGAC
>JBAXWO010000358.1:0-3556 GCA_037128375.1 bacterium | reverse complement strand
GCAGGGCCTGCCCCGCCAACCCGTACCTTTGTGCCAGATCCTCCGCGTCCGAGTCGGGTTTGGGGTCGTATTTCTCCAGCACCACCCGTCCCCCGCCCGCGATTTCGTATTCCTTGAGGAGATCCTCCACCTGCTGCGCGAAACTCTTCAACGGGGCCGGCACTTCGGCGGAACTGCTGTTGAAGAAGAACATCAGCGTCACATCGCGGTCCAGTTTGCCCAGGACCTTGCGCGAGCCGTCGGACAACGTGTACAGCTTTTCGCTGGTGAAATCCTTGCGGACGCGCAGTTGGCTGACGATGGTGTTCACGGCGACCAGGATGACCAGCAGCACGATCAATCCGGCGGCACTGCTGCCAAGTTTCAAAAGAAGGGACGTTTTTGATTTGATTTTCATAGGCTTTACCTCATTGACGATGGTGGACAGGATCAGGCGGCCCTGCGATTGTCGAGAACCAGGTGGGTCGCGAACAGCATGAAGACGATCACGCTGACATAGTAGGCAATGTCACGCAGGGTGATCACGCCGCGCTGCACCGACTCATAGTGTGACATGAAGCTGAACGAGGCCACCCCATGGGGGAGCCATTGCAGGGACGGGTGATCCTGAACGGCTTGGACCAGAAAATCGGTGACCGGCGGCCAGCCGGCCAGCAGAAGGAAGAGACAGACCACCACGGCGAGCACGAAACTGATCACCTGATTCCGGGTCATGGCCGAGGTCATCACTCCCACCGCGAGATACGCCCCTGCGAGGAGCAGGCTGCCGATGTAGCCGGTGGTTGCCACGCCCAGATCCGGGTCTCCGAGGTAGAGAGTGGTGAGGGTCACGGGAAAGGTCAGGAGGAGGGCGAGCGCCAGGAAAGCCCAGGCCGCCAGAAACTTACCCAGGATCGCCTGGGTCAGCGTCACGGGCATGGTCAGCAGAAGTTCAATGGTTCCCGAGCGGCGCTCCTCCGCCCAGAGCCGCATGGCAACGGCCGGCACCAGGATCAGGTAGACCCATGGGTGCCAGAAGAAAAAGCCCCGCAGGTCGGCCTGGCCGTTTTCGTAGAACTGGCCGACGCCGAAGGTCAGGAATGACGTCAGCATCAGGAACACAATCAGGAATACGTACGCGACGGCGGATTCGAAATACGATCGCAGCTCGCGTTTGAAGATCGCTTTGGTACTGTTCATAAACTCCATGGTGATTTCTCCTTGTATACTCGTCAACCCGCCTTGCGGAACGATTCATCCTTCAGGGTCAATTCGCGGAACACGTCGTCAAGGCGTCCTTCGACCTGCTTGAGGCCGGTGGCCTGCCAGTCGCGCTGTTTCATCAACTGGGTAACGTCGGCGAACAGGCGGGCGGGGTCGCGGGGGTAGACGGTGAACGTGTTGCCCTCGCTCTCCACCCGTGCGGCGGAGGATAGCGCGCCGAGGTCTGCCGCGACCCGGTCGGTGGGATGCTTGACGGTCACTTCGACGGCGCCGTGCGAATCGCTGTGGGCCTTGAGTTCATCGGGCGTGCCGTTGGCGACGATCCTGCCGTTGGTGATGATGATGGCCCTTGAACAGATGGCCTCGACTTCCTCCAGGATGTGGGTCGAGATCACGATGACTTTCCTGGCCGCCATTTCCCTGATCATCGAACGCACGACATGCTTCTGGTTCGGATCCAGTCCGTCGGTGGGTTCGTCCATAATGAGGATGGGGGGATCATGAAGAATGGCCTGGGCCAGGCAAACACGCTGCCGATAGCCTTTGGAAAGCGTCCCGATGCTTTGGTGTCGCACCTTCTCCAGACGGGCTTTCTCGATCACAGCGTCAACGTGTCGGTTCCGTTCCCGGCCCGCATAGCCGCGCACCTCAGCGGTAAAGCGCAGGAAATGAGTGACGGTCATATCGCCGTAGACCGGCGCATTTTCCGGGAGATAGCCGATCTGTCGCTTGGCGTTCGTGGGATCGTTGACCACATCGAAGCCGTTGACGAGGGCGGTTCCGGAGGTGGGCGGGAGAAACCCCGTGATCATCCGCATGGTGGTCGATTTTCCGGCACCGTTCGGGCCGAGAAATCCCAGTACCTCCCCCTGATTCACTTTGAAGGAGATGCCCCGCACGGCATAGAGGGGGCCGAAACGCTTGTGCAAGTCTTTAATTTCCAGCATGCATGGACTCCTTGTGTTGTGGATTAGATGATCCTGATGTGACCGACCGTCGATTCCGTTCCGGGTGCCTTGGGAACACTGATACGCAGAACGCCGTTTTCGAAAGTGGCCTTGATGGCGTCATGCTGCGAGGTGGCCGACGGGAGGCGCATACGGCGTTCAAACCGGCCGGTTTGTTGCGTCAGCCCGATTCCGCCGGTGAGTTCGTGGGAAACGTGCTGCTGGTTGAACTCCAATGTTATGCCTAGGACCGTGCCGTCCATCGTGACCTGTATGTCCGACTTGTCAACCCCGGGCAACTGCAGGGTTATTTCGTAGGTGGATTCGGTATCCCGAATAGCCAGGCTGGGGGTGATCGAGAGTTCGGACCAGCCCTCCTCGAACCCGCTTCTCCGGTTTTCGAACGCGCCCATGGAGGCGAACAGACTGTCAATCTGTCGGCGCATTTGGTCGATGCGGTTCCAATGCATGGCCTCGCCGTCCACCTCCGCCGCGGCATTGGAGCGGGCGGCGGGTGACAGGGGCACGGCAAATGCGTCACGGAAGGTCTGGTCCATCATGAGGTTGATCTGGGCATGCATTTGGGCCATCTGGGCGGCCGGGTCCCAGACGGCATCCGGGGCATCATCGCGGTGCAGTCGACGCGGCGAGAACCAGGATCTGACCTTTTCGACCACCGTGGGGCTGGGCCGTGCGGAACGAATAACACGGGCATCAGGCGAGGAGGTGTGAACCTGACGATGCAACAGGAGTCCAAGTTGTAGTGTGATGACAACGCCAAGCAGGATCACGACGGCCATCAGAAGCCGAGAAGTTGTCTTGCCTGTATGGACCTCATTCATCGTGGCAGAGAGACCAGCAGACAGTATGCCAAGGTGCGATGACTGGCATAAATGCGATGAATCAGCCGGTTTCGAGCCGGGAGAGCATTCGCTTGAGGCGGATGATCAGACAGTTTGTCCGATGGCTGGACAAACTGTCTGATCATGGTGGTTTCCGTCCGGCCAGACGGGGGCTGCGGGGGATGGAGAACAAGTAGACCGACATGATGGGCAAGGATGTGCTCGGGCGCGGCGGAAAGACGCCGGCAGAACGCCAGGCGTATCGCGACTCTGTCTGGAAGTTATGACACTGGTGTGCAGTCTGGAAGGGAACGACGAGAACATCTGCGGGAAAGTGGCTGCCGGCCGGCGAGTTGGATCGCTACCGGCCGCGGGCCCGCGTGCGGTGTTCGTGTCCCGCTTTTCTCCAACAAATTGCCGCTATCCTTTTGCGCGAATCCGCGCCCGCGGCTACAATGCCGCCTGTCTTTATACATAACGTCGTAAGTCCACAACAGTCTCGGAGCGGTGCGGCTTCCCGCGCCGGCCGGAACGCGAAGGCGTTCCGCTCCAAAGAGGAGGCTG
>JBAXWO010000357.1:0-3558 GCA_037128375.1 bacterium | reverse complement strand
TGGTCTTCGATGCCGGTTTTCTTGTACGCAGTCAAGTAGTCGGATCCGAGTTCGCCTTTCAGGGCATCTAGGAGTTTTTCGATCTCCTTGCGGCCATCCGGGGTCGTGATGTCCGGCTTGGCGATTTTGCGCAGGGTGCGCTCGGACAAGGTGCCGAAGTACTGGATGTCCTCGATCAGGATCTCGATGAACTGGCGGCGGGGTTCGGGAACCGTTGGAATCAGTGCGGCGAGTTGGGTGCGCGCCCGTGTGACCCAGGATTGCGAATTGGCCGCTTCCTGGTCTGGTGCGCGTGTGTAGCCGCAAAGATTTCCGTACATCGGCCAGAAGCCGTCGCTAAATTCGACGCGGGGTTCCGCTGGATCGCACGTGATGGCTTCTAAGCCTTCCTCCACTGTCACCTGGGTGATGGCGTCTGCCCCGTGCAACAACGTGAAGAGCGCGGCGCCGCGCCGCCGGAAGAAGTACACGCCTTTGGGCGTGCGCTTCGAGGCGGTCTTGACGCGCGCCGGTAGTTGGGCGATGCGCTCCAACGCCTCCGGATGTTCTTGGCTCAGTTTCTTCAGTTCCCGCTGGGCTTTGGTCAGGAAACTCTCGCCTTCCTGTTCCTCGGCATCCCGGTTCACCTGCTGGAAGAGTCCGGCGGCCGTGGGTTCCTCGTCCGGGGCGAGAATCTGAACGTCCTCGCCAATGGTCGAGTGGATCAGGAACATCTTCTCGCCGGCGATCTGTCGGCTTCGGTGGATGTCGGCGCCCTGTTCCGTCGGGAAGAAGTTGAAGATGTAAAGGTTCTCAAAAACCTTCTTGCCGATACGGTTGATGCGGCCCACACGCTGGATGACGCGGGTGGGATTCCACGGGATGTCGTAGTTGATGACCAACCCCGCGCGGTTGAGGTTGTAGCCTTCACTCATCCGGTCGGTGGACAGCAGGATCTGGAAATCGTCAACCTGCTCCTCTTCTGTCCAGGATGCGTCGAAGTTGGCCTTGACCTTGCGGTCCATTTCCCGACTCAGTTTGTCGTTCACCACCAACACCTTGCCCGGCAGGGCGATGTCGAGATAGCCCTGCAAATGATCTACGGTGTCGGCGTATTCGCTGAAGATCAGGACTTTCCGCTGCTGTTTCCCGGCAATCTCCTTGCAGGTGCCAGCCAAAACGGCTTGCAGGACGGCGATCAGTTTCTGCGCTTTGGGGTCGTGCATCTCAAGGTTCAGATCCCGCATCTCCTCCCGGACGGCTTTCAGAAGTTGGATGTCGGCCTTGACGTCGCGGAAGAAGTGGTCTGCGTCAAAGTGCTGGTCGAGGTGATACACCTGCTGATGACCGACGCTCTCGCCCCGTTTCAATTCTTTGATGATCTCTTCCAGCAGATCCTCACGTTCACCGTCTGCGGCAGTGAGTATCTTGTCCATCAGGGTGCGGTTGACGAGCAAGGTGCCGGTTTCCTTAGCGAACGCCTCCACCTTTTCATGCATGGTGATGGCATGTTCCAAGCTCCGACCGAATGCGCCGAAGGAGCTTTCGAAGCGGCGCACGAAGAGGCCGCGGATGAACGTGAACATGTTGATCTGTTGGGCTTCATCCCGTTGATCTGACATGTCGTACTGCACCGGGCGGTAGATCGCGCCATGAAACTGGCCGTCGCGGCCGAAATACTCCGTGATGACCCGGTCGTAAAACTCGCTCTGCTTCTTGGACAAGAAATAGAATTGCTCGACGGGCGGGCGCACGGTTGAAAGGGTCGTGATCTCCTTGGCGTAATCGGGATTGCCTCTGAGATCGAGACGGTTGCGGCGGATGGTAACCGGCTCAATGATCGCGCGCATCTTGCGGGCAACCTCGGCAGAGCGCGCGCCCAGTTCTTTCTTGATCTTCTTGTAGGTACCCTCCTCCGGCATCAAGGCGATGCGAAGGCGTTCGAGCATCCGGCAGACTTCGTTGTATTTTTCGGCTGACTTCATGTTCTTCAGCACGAAGCCGATCATCCGAAAAGTCTCGTTGTACTCCCTGAAATCGGCCTCCATGTTGCCGTCCAGAACGAGGGGGCTGTTCTTTGGCGGCAAGAACAGCTTCAGGAGGGAGAGAAGATCGGCGGGTCTGTTATTGAACGGCGTGGCGGTGAGAAGCACGACTTCCTTGCCGCGGCAAATCTGCAACAAGTCGTCATAGTCCTCGGTGTTCTGGTTGCGGAAGCGGTGGGCCTCGTCCACGATCACCATGCGGAACAGTCCGTCGCGCTCGACATACGCGCGGACCTCTTCCAGACTGCCACAGGAACGAACCTCCCAGTCGTGGAGCTTGAACTGGCGGAGATAGGCGCGCCAGCCGGTGCTGGCGTTGAGGTCCCCCACCAACCCCGGCGGAGCGATGACGATTCCCCGCCGGCCGCGCAAGCGGGCGATCATGCAGGCGATGATGGTTTTACCGAGACCCACCACGTCTGCGACGAGCACGCCGTTGTAACCATCCAGGGTGGCAATGGCCTGATTGACGGCGTCGACCTGATAGGTATACCGCGTGTAACCAGCGTCTGCCAGAATCCGGTCCAAGCGCGCGCTGTGGTCGGCCAGCATGCGGTGTTCCACATAGTTTTTCAGTACCAGCAGGTACGCCTCGAACGGCGTGACCGGTGCAACGATGGAGGCGCGGTCGATCAGCGACAAAATCTTTTGACGCACGGCCTCGTTCTCGGTCAGCGGCACGGCATCCCGCCAGAGCTCGTCAAAGTACGCGCCGGCCTCGGCAAAGCCGAAGTCCGAAAGATCCAGATTCAACTCCCCGTTGGTTTCCAGTCCGGGTTGCGTCAGGTTGCTGCTCCCGCTGATCCAGACACCGGGCTTCACCTTGCAGAAAGGCTCGGCGATGTCGAAGAGGTAGAGTTTCGCGTGATTCGGCTCGCGCGTCTTGCGGAGGACCAGGCGGCCCTCGCGCACCAGTTCCACGAACGCGCCGATTCGTTCGTGAAAAGCCTGCTTGTCCATGGAAGCTGAGCGAAGGGCGCGCCGTAGATTTTCCAGATACGCATCCTGCGCCTCGCCCCGGTTCTTCTCGCCAACGGTGAGGACCAGCTCCTGCAACTGCCCGCAGTGTTCCTCGGCCTCCATCCCCACCAACACCCGGAGTTTGATGGTCGGGTTGGCCCGCAGCGCCTCGTACAGCACCTTCACGCCGGAGAAGTAGAAGAAACCGACCAGCGCCCGCATTTCGCGGCTCGTCGAGATCAGCTCGCGCAGGCGCTGGCCGAGGTTGCCGCTCGCGCCGTTGGTTATGAATAGGTTGGTTGGCATAGTCTAATCTTTGCCCTTCATTGCATCCGTCTCGAGGCCCATTGCATCAGTCTCCCGTGTCACTGGTGCGGTGGGGGACTGATGCAATGGACCGTCCGGGATGATTGTTGCAGCCTCAGTGGGCATTGTTGCAGCCTCAGTGCCGTTCTGGCTAGTTTCAACCTGCAACAATAGACGAGGGCCGGGGACGTAATACCGGCCGCGCCCGGTTGACGATCCGGCGCTCAATATCCAACCGCTTGCTGTCCAATCTTTTAGGCTTCTCCAA
>JBAXWO010000356.1:0-3559 GCA_037128375.1 bacterium | reverse complement strand
TACGCTCGCGCGAGCGTCACCCGCAAGCAGCCGGGCACGCCCGGCACACAACCAGACCATCCATGCTACCTCGCTTCCGCTCGGAACATGATGGTCAACGTTGGGCTAACAGAAAATATGAAGAAATTTATTCTCAACAACATGATAGTGGCAGCAACTTTTCTCGTTGGCATGCTCATGTTGGACTTCATACACGTGCATAGCGGGTACCGGCTTAAGGATCCGGCCTACTTCGTCGTTCCACTTGCGCTTCTTCTCGCATCATTCTGCTATGCCAATCGAGGATTGCTCGACGATAAGAGCCCCATTGCTCGTTATTCTGCAATCGGACTGTTATCGCTGGCATCCACTATTATATGGTGGTTTTTAAGCTTTTGGGCAACGTTGATGTTTCATAGGGCAATAGGTGGAGAATTTTAAGAAGCCCAACAAACGCTTCCAGAGCTATCGCCTGTTCCTGCGGAACAGTCTCAGCCTGAAGCGAGGCGTTGGGGTATGAGGACATGAGACAGGACGACGAGACAGTTGCGAAGTGCCTCAATGAGGATCGCCCCGAGGCGGTCGATCTCGACGCCCTCATCTCTTCGTTTGCCGGCCACACTTGCCGAACCGATGGGAACCTTTTCATCATGATCTTGTGCACAATGGCGAGACTCCAGAGAAAGCAGCAGCGCGAGTTCACGGCTGACATGATTCTTGACAAAGTGGGCACTCCGGACTTTGTCGGAGGGGGTGAAGCCCGGCCACAGTGGTTTCACATTATTGGGCGAGGCCAGAGCATCGGAATAATCGAGTTCGAGAAGAATGTCCTGCTCACATTCGGGACCATCGAGCGCAGCCACTTCGAAAAAGACATTGTGATGCATCTGCAACCGTGGAAGACAACGTCATGAGGATCCCCAACCACACCTCGGACGGTATGCCCTCAACTGGTTGTGCGGGATGGCTCAAGAAAACAGATGGGATGAAACTCCGACAGATACATAAGGCGAACAAATTTCAGGAGGGTACTTGCCGACCCTGCGGGTCGTCAATCCCCTCAGAATGACGTTGGGCTACACAGAACAGATGAGCAACAACATCAGACGACAAGATCCACACACGCTACATCACGAGTTATGCGGAACCGTTCCTGATGCTCATTGGAGGCATTGCGATTGCAGTAGGAAACAGAAAGCGAAACTCGAACAAGCAAATCCAGTCTATCGCCGCGCAGCGCGGCTCAGACTGATTTGCGACGTTGTGCACCAGATGATGAACAGAAAGACAGTCATAGGGGTCAGTCTCATGGCACTCGTTCTGATTCTCGCTGTCCTCGTAGGCGGCGCCCTGCGCGAGGTGCGATGTGGTTCATGCAACTCTACTTGTCTTAGACGAACTGCGGTTCAAGTACCTGAAGGGGGCGCTGGGCTTATCGTGGAGACCCTCTTTGGTGTCTCCTCGGCACCAGCCAACGCGTACGTTTGTCAACGGTGTATTGAAGGCCTCGAAGACCGAGTGATTGCTGAAATGAAGAGAAGACAAAAGGAATCCGCACAACAACCATCACCACCGTATTCGGCTCCCGCTGCGCGGGAGCCTCATCGGTGAGATGGCACGTTGTGTGACAGATGAAGAGAACAATTGCATTCTTAATCACCCTGGGCATATTCGCCATTGTTGTGTGCGCAGACTTTGCGCCACTGCCGCTGCGGGTTGGTGAAGTTCGTGAAGCTAGGCAGAATGCCGTCATCTTGTTCAACCAACATGACAAACAGGAAACGCTCATCCTGCAAACGGATGTATCGTCAAGTCGAGATGTCGATGCCCTGTTCTTCATGCCTTTACCTTCGGAACCGAAAGTCGACACTGCTCCAAGCAACCTGTTCCTGAAGGTGCAAAGCGTTGTGCAGGAGAAGGGCTTGCACTACTTCGAGGACCGGATGTTCGCGACCCTGGGGGATGGTCCATCGTCAACCCCAAAGGACGGGTTGCAGATTGTTCTTCAGGCACGTCTCCAAGAGCATGATGTCACCGTGGTTCGTGTCGAGTCCGTAGAGCACTTCGTTTCCTGGGTTGCAGACTTCATTATCCGAAAAAAGATCGGCACGGAGTTCGATTTCCAGAAAGTCAGAAGTACAGTTGTTTCGTACCTGAAAGATGACATCCACTTCTTTCTGTTCGACCATGTCTCGGTAAAGGCGGCCGGCCAGCAGATGCATCCTCTGGTCATCGACTTCCAGTCCGACACGGTGTACTACCCGCTCAGGGTCAACAAGCTGTACGACGGTCCCAGTGATGTTCAGTTGATGGTGTTGTCCGAGGACCGCATCCCAAGCTCACGGTTTGAACAGATTGGCTTCTTCGGAACCAAGCAGGTGACCTTGGATCGGTGGGAGATTGAAGCCATTTGGAAGGGACTTGCGGATCGGTCCCGCGGAGCACTACATTTCCAATGCTTTCGGCTTGTCGATCCCCGGAGTTGGTATCAGGAATTGGGCTCTGGCGCGTCACGCGGAGATTACCTGCTGGCGCTTCCCAGACTTCGTGAACATGCCCTCAAGCGATGGGATCACGACGTGTCGGTGAGTCTGATCTGGGGTAAGAATCACGATCCGAAGTATTGGATCAATCAGTGGCCTGGCAGGTGAAACAAAGAGCACACAACCAACGGGCGCACGCGACGGCGTGCCCGCCGCGCCTGGCCCGTGACGTTGGGCCTAAGGAGAAAATATGGAACTAAGACCATTCATCGCGAAAGCACTCAGCGACATCATCGGCGGAATTCAAGACGCTCAAAAAGAGACTCCCGAAAACACAGTCGTTCCAGACATCGTCAGGAACTTCAAAGCAGTCGAAGCCGGAATAAGCCAGCTCCAGACCGTAACGTTTGAGGTCACAGTCAGAGCTGACGACGCCAAAGGAAGCGAGGCGAAACTCAATGTGGTTGCAGCTGTTTTCGGTGGAGGTGTGTCGGGCCACTCTGGTGAATCGGTTGGCCATGCGGCAACGCTGAAGTTCGCGATTCCCCTCTGCCTCCCCGTTCACGCACAAAAGAACAAAGCAAAATGAAGTCTGGCCCAAGGCCTCCTGGCTATCGGCGCTAGCGCACCTCAGCCAGAGGCCGGACGTTCGGCTCAGAGAAAATGAAAATACTGATCATCATTCTGGATGTGCTTGTGATCGGTTGGCTCTTCATGATGACGCCGATCGTTGACTCCGTCGTAACTCGCCATGCTTCCATGAGGCTGGCGGAACTCGCCAAGGCTGGAGTCGTGAACTACGACGCCTTGGTGGACTTCCAGAAGATGAACAAGAACGAGTTTCAAGGCACGGGGTATCCGTTTGCCGGACGTTGGCTCACGCAGAAGCACCCCCATTCGGGATGGCTGATTGCACCTGCTGGGGTTCTCCTTGCAGTCAACGGCCTCTTCTTGGCCGTATTGACGATTCGACGAAGAAAACAGAAGATCAAAGCCGAACAAGGCGCGGCACCGCTACCTCCGGCCCCTGCGGGGCCTTCGGAGGGTGCGCGCTGACGTTGGGCAAACGAAAGATCAGCACCCAATGCCCGTGGCAC
>JBAXWO010000355.1:0-3562 GCA_037128375.1 bacterium | reverse complement strand
GCGGGTGTCACGATCTATGCCTCAATGGGCGCCGGCGCCAAACTCGATCCAACCCTGGTCAAGGTGGCCAGGCTGGCCAAGACCCGCATGTGTCCCCTGGCCCGTATGGTGCGTAAACGGCTGGGACGCCGCGGCGTCGCCACGGACTTCCTCTGTGTCTACAGCGAGGAAGCCCCCCTCGAACCGGCCACGGAAACGTTCTGCGGAACGGGGAACTGCGCGTGCAGCCACGCGCACCCCAAAACAGAGGAAGCCGATCCCGAAAATCCGGACTGGTGCGCCCGGAAGACCCGCGTCAACGGCACCGCCGTTCATGTCTGCGCGGTGTTTGGATTCATGCTGGCCGGCCTGGTTATTCAGGACGTGGTGTCACGGTCAAAGTAGTCGCCCCGCCAGCCGCCACCGCCCGCCGGGCATTCGCCTGCCACCGGGCGAGGTTGTCCTTCGGAATGTAGCCAAATAGCGGATGGACAACCTTTTCGTAAGTGTCCTGATCCATAACGGCCAATGCGGCAGGTGTGAGACGATCCAACACCTCATCCAGCCACGGCGTGGAGTCCCGCCTCTCCCACGTCCCTTTGTTCAAGGGACAGACCTGCTGGCACACATCGCACCCGTAAACCCATTTCCCCATCTTACCCCAAAGCTCGGGGGCAATCGGTTCCGGCGCTTCGAAAGTGAGATAGGCGGTGCAGCGGTCCTGCCGCATGATGTAGGGCTCCTGCAGCGCGCCGGTCGGACAGGCGTTACGACAGGCCTGACAACCCTCGGGACACGGGGCCGGCGGGGCGGGAAGGTCAGGCTCCAACTCCGCATTGATCATCCACGATTCGATGTTGACCCATGAACCGCATCCCCCGGCGTAAACAAAGCTATTCCGCCCAAAACCCGCCACCCCGGCCCGCACGGCGGCCGCGCGACCAGGCACGCCGCCGGTCTTGACGCGTGCCCCCAGCCTGACCAGACCGGCCTTCATCTTCCCGGGCATCGCGTGGTCCGGACACGCCTTGATCCGCCTGTCGCACAGGTAGTTGCGCCCGATATGCCCCACCAGCTCCTCCGGGATCGCGTACTTCCCGTACCGCCGCACACACACGACAATGGACTTCGCCCAGGGCGCCACCGCCCGGGGATCCACACGCCCCTCCAGTTCGCGGTACAACTCCGCCGCCTCCGGAAACCGCCTGATCCGGTCTTGCAAAGCCGCCCGGTAGTCCTCAAAAGGCTCCACGCCAGCAATGCCGCAGGCGGCATATCCGAGTTCGATGGCCAGTGCCTTGATTTGCGCTTTGCTGATCACACCTGCGTCTCCGTTGCCGAGTGGAGGGGGAAACTACATCGGCGGCAAGGCGAGTTCAAGAGAAAGGGACGCCAGGCGCAGGGCAGACGCCTCTATTTTTCCGGATTTCGGGCCATATTGGCTCAATCTGACGGCGGAGATTTTATGACGCGGCGGCTACAGGTAGCCCGCGTCGGCCCGACGCGGGTCCAGGCCTGTTCCGAGGCTCTCGACCTGCCCCGTGGGCATGGCAATAGGATGGAGATGCGACCGGGATTCGCCATGGGAACACGGACTCGCTCTTGACCCGGACACACTGGCGTGACAACTTACCGGAAGAGGTGCCGCAAACGGCCTGAATTCCAGCGACGGGAACTTTTCGGAACATGGATATGTCTAACCTCCAGGAACAGGATAAGGATCGCGAGGCGGAAGAGGCCCGCGTGAACGATCTGGTCCGGCAAGCCCAGGAGGGCAGCATGGAGGCCGTTGACGAACTGGTGAGGACGTATCAGACGCCCATCTTCAACCTGGCGTACCGGATGGTAAACCAGCACGAGGAAGCCGGCGACCTGACCCAGGAGGTGTTCGTCAAGGCCTACCGCGCCATCCGGAAGTTCAAGGGGGACTCCCGATTCTCGACCTGGCTTTATGCGCTGGCGATCAATACCTGTCGCAGCCGGCGCCAGCGCCTGCGCCGGATCGGGTTCTTTGAAGCCGTCTCGCTGGATCAACGGGGCGATCCCGAGGACGGCCCCACGTCCCGCGAGCCGGCCGATGCCGGGGACCGGCCCGATGAGGTGGCGCAGAAGCACGAGACCCGGGACATTGTGGAGCGCGCCGTCGCGGCGCTCCCGGAGGAGTTCAGGGAGGTCATGGTCATGCGCGATATCCAGGGCCTGAGCTATGAGGAAATCGCGGGGGCAACGGGTTGTTCGGAAGGAACCGTCAAGTCGCGGCTCTGGCGTGCCAGGTCCAGGGTCAGGGATGAACTCAGGCGGGAAGGATTGATATGCGGTGTGAACGGATAAACCAGTGGCTGGGCGAGCACCTCGACGGGAGCCTGGACGCCGATCGCACCCGCGAGGTGAACGAACACCTTGCGGGTTGCGCCACCTGCCGCCGTGAGTTGGAGGAGCTGCGTCAAACCGTGGCGCTGGTCCGCGGCTTGGCCCCTGTCGCACCGCCCGCTGACCTGCTTCCCTCCGTGCACCGGCGCCTCGCGCAGCCACACGAAGCGCCTTGGATGATCTGCTGGCGCGTTCTCAGCCTGCCGCAGACACGCATGGCGGCCGCGGCGGCCCTGTTCATGATGATCGGTTTATATGGGTGGCGAACCCTGACGGCGGACCATGGCCGCGTTGAAAACGACGTGGCCGCCCCCCGCACCCTTGCCACAGTTCGCCCGGCACCGGCGCAAGACCGCGCGAGCCTGAGTTCGATCCTCCAGGATTCGAAAATGGAAAGGGTGGCCGAATCGACGACACCGTCCCCGGTCCCGGCCGATAAGCCGGCGGTAGCCGAAGCCAACGCCCCGCGGGAACTCGAAGCTAGCGGTCGTGTCTGGGCCGAACCTGCCCCGAAAGTCCGGCGTGAAAAGAAAAAGGCAAGTCAGGCCTTTAAGGCCGGTTTGACTGTCGGGGAAGGCTCGGAGATCGCTCCGGACCGCGAGACAGCCGTAGCCGGCTTTGCCGCCGCAGGCCCGGCCGAAAAGCTGGCACCCGCAAAAAGTCTGGCAAAGGAAGAGCGGGCGACCAGGCCGACAGCAGCCCAGCCAGCCGCACCGCCAGCCGTTCTCGCAAAACCTGCCCGTCAGGAAACCAGGGAGATTGCCTTGACCACCCGCGACAGGGCGGCGGTCAGGAAGATCCTGGATCAGTATGTCGTTCCCGGAAAGGAGGCACTCCATTCCGAAGGGGCCTCAGCCCCCGCCGGGAAGATGGGTGCAAAGGGCGGCGCGAGCCGCCTTGATCAGAGCGCCGGCACCGAAACCCTGATCACGGGTTGGATTCCGGCGGCGCGCTATAAGCAACTGCTGGCGGACCTGAAGTCGGTGGAGACCACGTCTCTCCCGGAAACGCGGGAACGAAAGAGCCTGGCCGACACGGATGATTTACGGCTGACCCTATCCTCCGCCAACGAAAGCGACGACACGGAGTTGCTCTTCGTAAGGATCACGCTGATTCCTCCCGTCAACTGACCTAAGTACACGACATCGCAAATACGGTGACGTATCCGACCAGGTGGACGCCGCTGTCCCTACCGGCGTCTGGCCGCGCTAGG
>JBAXWO010000354.1:0-3573 GCA_037128375.1 bacterium | reverse complement strand
CATCGCTCAGCAGACCGCGAAAGAAGCGGCCCGAGCCGTAGCCCTGTCCCAGCCGGAACGACAGGTTCAGGTTAGGCACAAAGACGCCGCTCCCGGCGCCGCTGCTCTTCTCCACGCCGTTTACGTAGAAGAACGACTTAGCGTCGCCACAGACCACGGCCACATGCTGCCATTCGTTCGACGCCAGTTGCACGGCGCCCGTTGGCCCGTACGGTTTGACGCCATCCCCATACCCGAAACCGAACAGGTTGTTATTCTTCTTGTCCTGCTGCATGACCAACCCGGCAGGACCCGCGTGATTGCCAAGAATGTTCGCGTACTCGACCTGTTCCGCCGCGGGGTTTACCCAAAACGTGAAGGTAAACGGCACGGCCAGATCCTCCAGCATCGTGGGGGTGTCCACGATACCGCTGGCACCGTCTAAACTCACCGCCTTGCGTCCGGCCGCGTTCGTCCAGGTAGCCCCGCCCTTGAGCGTTCCGTCCAACTTGCCGCTCCCGGCGTCGGCAGCCACCAGCCCCTTGCCCTCGTCCAGCTTCCACCGGGCCAAGAGCGGCGAGTACCGGAAGGTCTTGCGCGTGTCGGCGGCGATGGGATTGGGCTTCCGCGCGCAGTCGCGGATGTTCTTCACCGTGAGCGTGTATTCCCCGCCCGGAGAGAGCGGCGACGCGAGCGGCGAGGTTGTCAGCGTGACCGTACGAAGATCCGCCCCGAGCGAAGCCGCCAGCACCTGGACGCCTCCTGCGATCGCGTAGTTGTTGGTCCCCTCCGCATCTGCCTTTTGCAGGGGCTTGCTGAAGGTCAGAACCAGCCGGTTTGCCCGGACCGGCGGCTTGACCGCAACAAGAGCTGGCGCGACCGTGTCAACCGGAGACACAGAGACGGTGACCTCGCCAACCACACTCCGTCCCTTCTCATTCTTCACCGTCAGGCGGGCCGTGTAGGTCCCAGCCTTTTCGTAGGTGTGGGTCGCCATGACATCCCGGGCGCTCGCCCCGTCCCCAAAAGCCCAATCGTACGAAACAATCTTGCCCGAAGCGCTGGCGGATGACGTGCCGTCGAAGCGAACCGTCAGCGGCACCTCGCCACCGGCTACATCCGTCGTTGCCACTGCCGACAAGTGACTGTAGAGAATGACGGCCGAGCCCCTGGGGGGGATTTTGACCAGCAGGCCGGTTTCCATCAGCTCGCGCCCCGAAACCTTCTCCGAACCGGTCTTGTCGAGATCCTTCACCGCGTAAATGGCGTCGGCCTCCAACCCCTTCAGCTTGAACCGCATCTCCTCAACCGGCGCCCTTTCCCGCCGGAAGGCCTGCACCACGCCATCGCTCTGTTCGGGCCGGTTGAACTGCCAGGCAATCCACTGGTCGAGCGCCCGGCTGTAGGGGGTCAGCGGGTAGAAGTCGGCCAGCATCAGCGGCGCAACTTGGCGACACTCGTCATAGGCCTTTCGCCATCCCGCCATGTTCGCGGGTGTAAATAACTCAAGCGCGCCGAAACAGGGCAGATAGTAGCTGCGGCAGACGTAGGGAGACGACGAGAATGGGGCGGACCCGTAGAACGGCAACCACGATGACAGCCCGTAGGTGTGCCCCTGGTTGCCTTCCAGCAAACCTGGATCGTTCGTGAGCAGCGCGTAATCGCTGCGCAGCAGCGGCACGGCCCGGCGCATGGTCTCCAAGTCGTTGCGCCGCCCGCCGGAGGCGCAGGAATCGATCGGAACGTCCGGATGCCTACGGCGAAGCTCATCCCAATACGCCAGGTATCCCATAACGTGCTTGTTCTCGGTGATCCCCTGCCGATCCGGAGCGTCGTTCTTCCGCCAATAGCCCAACGGATCCATGTTGAAATCCTGCCGGTAGAGCCCGATGCCCTGCTCCGTCAGCATGCCGTCCACATGGTCGGTCAGCCACTTCAGCGCCGCAGGGTCGCCGAGGTTGAGGAGCGTTCCGCCCAGCAGCCATTCGGGGTGGGTCTTGCTCAGCCATGAATTTCGATCGCCCACCCGTTCCGGCTCGAACCAGAGAAGAAACGTGATCTTGCGGGTCCGGAGCCAATCACTGAACGGCTTGAAACCGTGCGGATATCGCCTCCTGTCCACCTCCCAGGTTCCCGTTTGCCCCCAGCCATCCCCGCCGGGTTCGAACCACGCCGGTCCTCCGGAAGCGGCGTCTCGCCAGAAGACATCCAACTGGATGCCAGCATCGAGACTGGACTGGACGAGCTTCTTGTCCTCCTCGGTCCCTTCTGCCGTGATAAAGGCGATGGGCTGTGGCGTCTTCCCGTTGATCCGCGGCAGATTGTGTTCGACATACCAGCGACGCCAGAGATTCTGCGCCTGCACGGTGTCGTCGCCCTGCCAGAAGAGCAGAGCGATCAGGGGCGCACGAATGAGTTCGCCGGGTTTCAGCACCAGGCGTGTCAGTTCCTGGCCGGCCACAATCCGCAGGCCATTCGCGGCATCGCGTGTGAACGACGCGGCCCATTGTCCCGGCCAACCGATGGCCAACAATATGCCGCCACCCGGCATCTGCAGGTTATAGTATGGGAACTTCCCGTTTGAAGACCGCCCGCCGTCGGGCGCAAACCGATTGGCCGCATTCGGACCGAGGGTCAGGGCGTAGGGTTGATAACTGTCTGCGGTACTGGAATCGCCCTTGATCCCGTGCAGCACGAATTCGCCGCCGCCGCCACGCTCGAAGCGCGCATCCAGCCCTTGAATGTTCTCCAAAATCGGCGTGTTGTTTGTGCCCCTGTTCTTGAAGTACACCGTCCACTCGGCCGCCGGGTAGTCCGCATAGTCCACAGCCACGCACCGCACCTCCAGCCCCGATTTCGGATCGGTCCACCTCAACGTGTGTTCGGTGCGGTTGGCGTCGAGTTTCTTCGTATCGACCTTCTTCGCCCACTCGCTCAGCAGCGTTTCCGACGCCTTCCCGTCATAGACAAACGAGAACGGCAACTTCGCCTTGGCATCCATCAGATGTTCTTGCACCCATTGATTCTTCATCTTCATCTCCTCGTTCTTTGGCGACTCCGCCGCCGCCGTCAGCGTCAGGGTCAGCACCAGGACCATTCCCGCAATCATTCGTTGTATCACTTCTCGCATATCGTCTCTTCCTTTCATGGCTTGTATGGCCCTCCCCTACTTCCTTCCGACATAATCGGCGCCGCGCACCATCGCCTCAGCCTGCGGCAGCACGGCAGCAATCGCCTCCCAGTAGGCGGGCGCATCCAGAAGCGGGGGCGGCATGAGCATGATGTTACGCAAGCCGTGTTCGACCTCTATCAGCAGTTTCTGCGCCATGTTCTCCGGCCGCAGGTTCGGCCACGGATGCACGGTGTTCTCGGTGTAGAGGCGGGAAACATCCTTCGCGATGGCCTTGTGCATCTCCAGGCTGGCAATCAGGGATGCCTTGCCGGCGGGCGGATCGAAAGAGGCGTCATCGAAATGGGCCTCGCCCACGCGCACCAGGCAGTCGGGCACCGCCTGGAGAATGGCCGGCAGGTCCACCCCGTGCTTGCGGTCACCGTTGTGCATCACCATGATCCCAACCTGAATGCCGGGCAGGT
>JBAXWO010000353.1:0-3580 GCA_037128375.1 bacterium | reverse complement strand
GCGAAGGCGTTCCGCTCCAAAGAGGAGGCTGATTTATGGCGTCATGTATAACAACGTCCGGCAGGTGGCGTGGTCTGGCAGTCTGTCATTTTCCTCTGTTGCTTTGTGGCGGTTCAGAAGTCAGAATTCTGAATACTGAATACTGACTTCTGAATACCCGAGGAAGGAATGAGACCATGACGGAGATTCATGACGATATTGAGGCCATCCGCCGACAAAAGGGCGCCGGATTGCTCGTGCTGGGTCACCACTATCAGAACCCCTCGGTTCTGCGCCATGCGGACGTGATCGGCGACTCGCTCGAACTGGCCCGCAGCGCCGCCGCCAGCACCGCCGAACGCATCGTATTCTGCGGCGTCCATTTCATGGCTGAATCCGCGGATATCCTGACCGCGCCCGGCCAACTCGTCTACATGCCCGAAACCGGGGCCGGCTGCCCCATGGCCGATATGGCGGACGATTATCAGGTGGACAAGGCGTGGACTTTCCTGCGGCAGCATGGCGGCTCGTTTCTGCCGGTCGTCTACGTCAACGGCACCGCGCGCGTCAAGGCGTTCTGCGGACGCGCCGGTGGCAGCGCCTGCACCTCCAGCAACGCGCCGAAGGTGTTCCAATGGGTGCTCGCGCAAAACAAGAAGATCTTCTTCCTGCCGGACATCCATCTGGGAACCAACAGCGCCCATGACCTGGGCATCCCCGACGACCGGATCGTCATCTACGATTACCGCCAGCCCAACGGCGGCCTGACCCCCGCCGATGTCGAACGGGCCACCGTGATCGTGTGGGGCGGGTTCTGCCCCATCCATGTGGCCTTCACGGTGGACCAGGTCAGGGAGATCCGGACCCGCTGGCCGGACGCGAAGATCATTGTCCATCCGGAGTCGCCCAAGGAAGTCGTTCGCATCGTCGACGCGCATGGGTCCACCGCGCAGATCATCAAGTATGTCCAGAAGGCGCCCGACGGGACGACCGTGTTCGTGGGCACGGAATCCCAGCTCGTCAGGCGGCTGGCGGCGGAACATCAGAACCGGCTCACGATCAAACCGCTCCACGCCTCGTTCTGCCCGAACATGGCCAAGACCAACGAACTGAACCTGTTGCGTGTCCTGCGCGACTGGCCGGACCGGAACCGCGTGGGAGTCTCCGCCAACATGGCGGGCGAGGCCCGCCTTTGCCTGGAGCGCATGCTCGCCCTGTGAGTTCACTCTTCAAACTCAACGCCCCCTATACGCCCACGGGCGATCAACCCGAGGCGATCGACTCGCTCTGCCGCGGCCTGGCCACCGGCAGCCGCTTCCAGATCCTCGAAGGCGTCACCGGCTCGGGCAAGACCTTCACCATGGCCAATGTCATCGCCCGCCATGGCCGCCCGACCCTGGTCATCTCCCACAACAAGACCCTGGCCGCCCAACTCTATGCCGAGTTGAAGGGGTTCTTCCCCGACAACGCCGTGGAATACTTTGTCAGTTATTATGACTACTACCAGCCCGAGGCCTACATTCCCCAGACCGACACCTACATCGAGAAGGACGCCTCCATCAACAAGGAGATCGAGCGCCTGCGGCTTTCCGCCACCAACTCCCTGTTGTCGCGGGAGGATGTGATCATCGTCGCCTCGGTCTCCTGCATCTACGGCCTGGGCTCGCCTGAGGATTACCGGGAGATGGTGGTCTCCCTCCGCGTCGGCGAAAGCGCCGACCGCGACGAACTGCTGAAGAAACTCGTCGACATCCAGTACACCCGCAACGACTACGCCCCCGAACCGGGCACCTTCCGTGTCCGGGGCGACACCGTGGATGTCTTCCCCTCCTATTCCCAGAAGGGCGTGCGCCTGGTGTTCTTCGGCGACATGCTGGAACAGGCGCAGGGTCTCGATGGGGTTTCCGGTCACGTCGAAGGCCCGCTTGACCGCGTGCTGATCTCGCCCGCCACCCATTTCGTGATGCCGCACGCAAAGGTCGGGGAGGCGATCGGCGCGATCGTCGCCGAGATGGAGGACCGCATCCACTGGTTCGAGTCGCACGGCAAGTTGCTGGAGGCGCAGCGCATTAAGATGCGGACGATGTACGACATGGAGATGCTGAAGGAGATCGGCTACTGTTCCGGCATCGAGAACTATTCGCGCCACCTCGGCGGCCGCCCGGCCGGCTCGCAACCGGCCACCCTGCTCAGCTATTTTTCCGGTGAATTCCTGACCGTCATCGACGAGTCGCACGTGACCATTCCCCAGGTCCGGGGCATGTTCAACGGCGACCAGGCCCGCAAGGGAGTCCTGATCGAGCATGGCTTCCGCCTGCCCTCCGCGAAGGACAACCGGCCGTTGAATTTCGACGAGTTTCTTGCCACCGTTGGGCAGGTAGTCTTCACCACCGCCACGCCCGGTCCGTACGAGCGGCAGATCTCCCCGCCGCCGGTCCCGCAACTGATCCGGCCCACCGGCCTGGTGGACCCGCTCATTGTCGTGCGCCCGCTGGAGAACCAGATTGATGACGTGATGGAGGAAATCCGCGCCCACGCCGAACGCCGGGAGCGGGTGCTGGTGACCACCCTCACCAAGCGTACCGCCGAGGACCTGGCCGAGTATCTGCGTTCGGTGGGCCTCAAGGCGCGTTACCTGCATGCCGATATCCAGACGATCGAGCGCGTCGAAATCCTGCGCAGCCTGCGCAGGGCCGATTTCGACTGTCTGATCGGCATTAACCTGCTGCGCGAAGGGTTGGACCTGCCCGAGGTGGCGCTGGTGGCCATCCTGGACGCCGACAAGGAGGGCTTCCTGCGCTCGGAAACCTCGCTGATTCAGACCGCCGGGCGGGCCGCGCGCCATCTGAACGGCAAGGTCATCCTGTATGCCGACCACGTCACCGACTCCATGCGCCGCATGATCGACGTCACCGGACAGCGTCGGGAGAAGCAACTCGCCTACAACCGGCGGCATCACATCACGCCCATCAGCATCCAGAAAAGCATTCAGGAAAGCCTGGTCATCGAATACAAGGGACACGAGATCGACCATCGGGTGGCGAAGGAAAGCGGCGCCGACTATGACGTTCATGCGACGCTGCGCGAGATGGAGGCGGAGATGCTGGAGGCGGCCGAGGCGCTGGAGTTCGAACGCGCCGCCATGCTGCGCGACCAGATCCAGGAACTCCGCCTGGCCGCCGGGCTGCCGGGCGATTCACCGGCGAAGGCCGGGACGTCGGAAAAATCCGCCGGCCTGAAGTATCCCCGCCGCCGCACCCGGTCCCGCCCGTCGGGCTGATCGTTGTGCCGGATCCCCATCATAATCATAATCTTAACTGGGCGGCTGATTGACTCAAATATGCCCTACAGATTGTGTCGGCGGTCATAGGCAAAAACCTGTGCCGCAGGATTCACCACCCGCTTCGCTGGAGAAAGCGGAGTTACGGAGAAATTGGCACGGAGAAAGCCTCATCGTCCCCTGGCTCTTCCTCACTCCCGCGAAGACGTTGAACGAATTTCTCATAGGGCCTGAGCCTTGATATGACCCTGACCAGTTTCCATAGAGTTCCTGCCCTATGAGAAATTCGTTCAACACTTGGGTTTCGAGGCGCAGGCAGAG
>JBAXWO010000352.1:0-3585 GCA_037128375.1 bacterium | reverse complement strand
GATCCAAGCGCGTCTCGCTGCCGCCTGGGCAAAGTGTGCGCGTCGCCATGGGACTGCGCCTCGATACCGCCGGGCCTCATTTGATCACCGCGCGATTGGGCGATGATGTACTGTCCTACGACAACGCCATGTCGGTCGGGGTGGATGTCGTGGAATCGGTCTCGTTGCTGGTCTTGCGCGATGCCGACCGCAACGCCAAATTTGACTCCTCGGCGGGGTTTCTGAAACTGGCCGCCCGCGTCCTGGCCGGTAGCGCGACAAACGAGGCGGCGGGCCCCCTGCGGGTGCAGGAGCATACGGATCCCCGATGCGAGCTCGCCCTCCTGGAGGCTTATGACGCCGTGGTGCTTGACGGGGGGCGGAGCCTGACGCCCGAACTGACTGAAACGCTGCGGCGTTATGTGGAGCGGGGCGGGGGGTTGATCCTGGCTGGCGATGCCACCGTGGACATGGAGGCCTGGCGCCGTCTGCTGGGGCCGGCGAAACTGCTGCCGGCTGTCCCGGTGCGCGTCCGCAACGAGCCGCTCGGCGGCGACGCGTGCCGCCGCCTGAGCCGCTCGGGATTTGATCTGCCTGCCCTGCGGGATCTCGAAACCGGAGCCGATGGCGATATCGCCCAGGTACGGTTCTTCACCTGGCTCGACTTCGACAAGCCGGAGCCTGGCTCCGAGGTGATGGCGCGGTTTTCCGACGGCTCGGTCTATGCCTGGCGGCATCGGCTGGAACGTGGCAGCATCCTGCTGTTGGCCGCGGGCCTGAACTCGAACAACAACAATCTGCTGGTGCGCGAAACCGTGTACCCGTTTCTGCTGCACCTGTTTGCCGAGGCCGCCAGCGCCGGGCAGTACACGCGCCGCGTGGAACGGAACGAACCGGTGCGCTACCTGGCCAGGGGCGAACCGCGGCCCGACGGGGCGATGTTCGGACTCGAGGGGGAAGAGCCTCTGCCGGCCGCCCTGACCCCGCATGCACAGGGCTGGCGGGTGGAGTATGCTCCCGGCGCGAATCGCAGTGGACCGGCTTCGCTGCTCGTTCTGCGGGAAAACAGCCGCGAGCGCATCTGGGTCGGCGTGCAGGGGGAACGGACGGACTCCAGCCTGACGGCGATGACGCCCGTCTATCGTGCGCAGTTGCTTGAAAAACTGGCCTGGACCGAGGTGGGGTCGGCCAGGGAACTGATGGACGCGTTGGATGCGGAAGGGCACGGGATGGAGCGTTATGGCTGGGTATTGATGGCGGTGCTCCTGTTCGCGATGGGCGAACTGCTGATGGGATTGAGGTTCATATAGGTATGGAAGCGCTAAGAACAGTTGAGTATGCCGTGCGGTTTGCCGCCGCCTGGTCAGCCTGGTGGCTGCTGCCGGCCGTGCTCCTCGTGGTGCTGCTCGGTGTCGTGATCTACCGCCGCCAGTCACGCTCCATTGCGCGCGGACATGCCTGGGGCCTCACCCTTCTGCGGGCGCTGATCCTGACGGCCGTAGTGGTGCTCGCCTTCCGTCCCAGTCTGGTCCGCCGTGAGACGGCGACGTATCCCGGCCGATTGCTGCTGGTGCTGGATGATTCCGCCAGCATGGGCCTGCACGACCCGGCGTTGCCGGAAGGCGACGCCCTGGAGATTGCCCGGCAGACGATGGGGGGCGTGGCCGGTCGCGAAGCCCCGGTGGCAGGCTTGCGTGAAGATCTCGTGGCGGTTGAGCGTGTGCTGGTCCGGTTTGAGCAGTTTAGCCGTGGAGTCGATCGCAGTCTTGACGCGTTTTGGCGTGAGGCCGACCGCGTGCAGGCCCAGGTGGATGAACATCTCGAGAATATCGCCCAGAAGGCGGAGGATCTGGCAAATGGCGCTGACGCCGCCCCTGAACTGCGCGAGGTCGCTGGCCGTTGCCGTGAACTGAAGGCGTCGCTCAAACCGTTGTTCAGCGGCAATCAGACCCCGCCGGGAGAATTCGTCCTTAAGATGCGCACCACGCTCTCCGAACTCGCCGACTCGCTGGGCGGGGCGCAGCAGGCGGCGGACCGGACGGCGCTGGGCGCTGGCAACAAGACGCTGGCGGAGGCCGTCTCGACCGTTCGGAACGCGCCGCGCCTGGGGTTGGCGTACGCCTGGCTGCAACGCCACCGCGACGCGCTGATCGGCGCGGTTGACGGCCTGAGCCTGTGGATGCTGCCCCTCTCGCAGTCGAAGCCCGTCCTCTTGTCGAAGACCGGGACCAATGCCCCGCCGATCTCCGACCGGGAAACCGATCTCACCGGGGTGCTGCTGAAGAACCTGGAAGAGGAAAACCCCTTTCCATTGGCCGGCATCGTCGTCTTCAGTGACGGGCGCAATCTGGGTGGCACGCTGCCGGATGCCGTCACGCAGGCTGCGACGTTGCGCTCGGTGCCGATCTATGCCGCAGGGGTCGGGGGGGCGAAGGAACCGACGGATATCGCCGTGCGCGAGGTGTACTTTCCGCCCTTTGCCGTCGTCGGTAAGCCTGTCGGCGTGCGTGCCAACCTCAAGACGATTCTGCCCAAGCCGGAAAAAGTCGAACTGGAGCTGCTTCGCGCCGGGGGGGATCCGGTCACCAATCAGACACTGGAAATCGCGGGCCAGCAGGCGATGCAGCGCTGGTTGCTCTTCACCCCGGAGAAGGAAGGCCTGCAACGGCTGACGGTGCGGGTCGGTGCCGTGGAGGGCGAAGTGGCGCCGCCGGCGAACAACAGCATGGACTTGACCGTGCGGGTTCGAACGGAACCGGTCCGGGTCCTGTTCCTCGACTGGAAACCCCGATGGCAGAGCCGGTTTGTAAACAATATCCTCAGCCGGCTGGGTTACCTCGATGTCAATTCCATCATCGTCCTGGCGCAGCCCGGCGGACTGCTGAAACGGGGTATCGGCAAGGGTTTCTGGCCTGAGGATGCCGGATCGTTGGCTTTGTATGATCTGGTCATTCTGGGCGATCTTCCGCCCGAGATGCTGACACAGGTCGAGTGGAAGCAGTTGGCGGACTATGTCGAAGCCGGCGGCAGTCTGGCCCTGCTCGGGACGGGACGGCGTGATCCGTTGCCGCCCGTCGTGCAAGCCCTGCTGCCGACCCTTCCCCGCGCGGCGGATACCGCGCCGCCGGCTGATACGGCGACGTTGCAGTTGTTGCTGTCTGGGCGCCACCACCCCGTGACCCGTTCACTGGTTGACGTCGTCGAGAGCGCTAAAGTCCTGACGACGGAGCGGCAGCGAAATGACACGCTGGAACTCCTTCAGACCAGCGATGGGCGCCCCTTAATCAGCGTCCGTTTCTGCGGGAAAGGCAAAATCCTTTACATGGATACCGACCGTCTCTGGCGGCGGCTCAACGCCAGGGCGCTTGATGCGCATACGGCCCTGGTGGCGGGAATCACGGATTGGGCGGTTGAGGGGGGCACTCCTGCGGCCCGTCTGCCGCGGCCCGATCTGTATCGATACACCAGCCGCGAATCCGTGCAAATCTGGACCGCCGCCGACCGTGGAACGAATCCGGTGGTGGAATTGCGCGACGGCGAGCGGATGATGGAGGCCCAGGCGGTCCCGGTTTGCACCGGCGCAACATGGGCCGCCGCGGTGTTTGA
>JBAXWO010000351.1:0-3598 GCA_037128375.1 bacterium | reverse complement strand
GACAAAACCCATCGCGTCAACACCGGTGAATATGATCTGGCGCACCAGCACCGTGCGCGTCGTGCGGGGCCAGGAGTCCAGGCGGAAGGCCAGCCTGACAACAGCCCACGCCACGGACATCACACGACTCAACCGGCCCAATCGGTCAAGCACGGAGCTTCCTATGCTTCCCAAGAGAGACATGCCATGAAGCTAACCACGCCTCAGCGTCGCATCAAGTCTATTCGTCGTTTTGCGCGCCGATACCCAGCCGCTCAGTGCCTCTGCCAGAATCAGGGCGAGGACGCTGCAGGTTCATCGGTTTGACTCGATGGCGTATTCGAGCGTCACAACGACTTTGGCCGTCTTCTCGATCGTCGTGGTGTCGTATTCGCCATATCCTGAGATGTCCGTGGAGTTCCTCTCGGTGATCTGGAAGACCCCCTGTTGCGCCGAGATCAAAGCGCCGACTTTACCTTTGCTGTTTTCGGCCAGGGAGAGTGCACGGCGGTAGCCGTCCTCGGTTGCCCTGCCGAGAAGCTCCAGCTTCGTATCCTTCAAGTCCGAGATATAGTACGCAGGCGGCGCCGCTTGCACATCGATCCCCTCCTTGATCAACTCCGTGATACCGGTGGATACCTCCTTGAGGAGCGTGACGTTCGTGGAGGTGACCGTGATGGTCTGGGATACGTCATAGTACTCGGTCTCATTGGTTTCCTTCCCCTGCGCGTCCCGCTTGGAAACCTTGGAGGTGTCAATGGTCCCCAGGGCGACCTCTTCCCCGCCGACACCGAATCGGACGAGATTGGCTGTTACAGCGTTCCGGCTTTCCTGGAGTTTGCCGTATGACTCCTTCAGGCTGGTCCCTCTGGCGCTGCATCTGCAGGAAAACTTCCCGACGTTCGACAGGACATCCTTCTCAGCGTACCCCTTGACCATGATCGCTTGTTCATGCCTGACCCGGACGAAAAGTTTGGATAGCAGGGATGACGAGAGGATCATCCCCAATGCCAGGATGACCGCCACAACCGACAACTTCACCGTATTGTTCATTTACTTCTCCACACCTGCGGCCGATAAAGTCTGCAGGAGGCACACCCCTGCTCCACCATCCGGATTCCAGGCGCCCGGACAATAATCCAGGTGCCCCCTCCCTGTCACCTCAGTTTTGAGCCAACACGAAGCCGTGAGACGAACTGCTGGCAATAAAAAAAACCGCGGCCGAAACCGCGGTTTTCTCGTGGAAGAATTGCCTCCTCCGGGCACCCCAGTTGGCCAGTAGTTCGAACCCTGTTTGCACCCTTGGGTGCGGTTCCTATTCCAACCAGCCTCAGGTCACCTATTCTATGTAGCAAGGCTCATGCCTAGGTTACATCGTGTTTCCACATTAACAAACACTTTGCATCCTAATGCCAAAGCAGAGCTCAATAATCTGTTTTCGGGGGATTAGGAAGGAAGCGGCAGGGGGTGTGCCTCAAAACAAGTGCCTCAGCTTCTCACGCCGTGGAACATCTGTCTCAAAATCGATATTGAGGCTCTCCGGCAACCCGTGGAGCCCGGTTGCTTACTGCTGGACCTCCACTAATTCGATGTCGTCGAACCAGGCCGTGCCCTTGCCTTCGACGGCCAGCCCCGGCACGGCAAACGGTTCGCTTTTTTTCGGTTCAAACACGATTTCCAATGGCGTCCAGTCATTGTCGCCGGTCAGGCTCTTCGACTGCTGAGCAGCGGGTGAATCTGGCTGCTTCTGCAGGCGCAAGCATGCGCCGGGTCCGGTCACACCGCGCGTACGAACCCAGGCGCTCAGGCGATACCGCTTGCTGGCAGTCACGTGCAGCATCGGGCCGCCGTGGATAGGCCGCGCGGTTTCGCCGCCGTTGAGCCGGAGCGAATGTGTACCTGAGTGACCGGTCGTGCTGTCGTACTTGGCGCTGTGTCCCCAGATGCAGCCGTTGAAGAGCGTACCGGCGGGAACGAGCGTCTCGAAGTCGTTGACGATGCCCTGGCGGAATCCCATCGGCCCATCCCCTTTGGCCTCCGGCAATGTCGTTCGTGCGGCGTCTTCCAGCTCCTTGGCCACCGGCAAGGGCAGGCTCAGCATCTGGTAAGCCGTTGTCACGTGGTAAAGTCCGTCCTCGCCCTTCCGCTCCGACGGCAGGGCGATGACATGCTGGTCGTACCATACGTTGCAGGTGACGAAGGTTGTCGCCGGGTCGGAACGTATGATTTCCAGGAAGGGGTTCAGATCCGGTTCCGCCACGAAACCGACGAATCCGCCGTTTGTGGGAATGTCGGCCCATTCGCGGCCGGACGACTGCACTGCCGAACGCGGATTCTGATACATGGCGCACACCGCACCATCCCGCCGCGTCCACAGGCACTTCTGGTAGCGCTTGCGTTCGTCGCGGGAATCCGCCACTCCGTTGGGCAGCAGGTTCGCGTATTCCAGGCGCCGGGGCGTGTCCATCCGCGCGTCGAATGTGCAGTCCCAGAGGTAACCCAGCACAGGGTCAAAGCGGAGCGTGAACCTGTGAACGAACTCGGCCTTGTCGCCGGTGCTTTCGCGATAGCACAGGCGAAGCGTTTCGCCGCAGCTCTGAAGGCCGTCCATCACCCCCTTGCCCGACCAACCCCACTGCCATGGCGCGATCGCGATACGGGGTCCCTGCAGCGTCTCCCAGCCGTGAAATTCGGGCATCGCGTATTCGACCTGCACGCCTCCTACCGGCGGGAACGCGCGAAACATCTCGATCTCGCCGCGCGAGAAGTTCAGTAGCCCGATCTTCTGCCCTCCGTCCAGGATCCAGAAAAACTTCCCCCGGTACTTCCGCTCTACGACGGGGATGATCCGGAAATCCGGCCGATGCGCATGGCGCGGCAGACTGGCATAACACCTGGTCTGCTCGACGAGGGCCTGCAGCCGTCCGCCCGGGAGCGCCTCAGCAGCGCTGACGTCAGGGCCGCCCACCCCGGCCAGTCTTGGTCCCACGCCACGGCAACCGGCAACGGCCGCTGCCAGGCACATCAGGATAGCGAGATGTCGATACGTTTTCATTTCTTCCTCCCGGACTCCGAATCATCAACCTTCCCCGCCTCAGCGGATCCTTTACGCCAATCGTCCAGTTTACCCGGCTTGCAGAAGCCCACCGACCAGGCATCGCCGTTGAGGGAGCCGATGGGAAATTGCAGCTCGGTTCCCTGGAAGGCTACCGGCTGCGGCGGAGTGAAGGCAAAGGCCAGATGCCATTCTGCGCCGGGGAAGTCCAACTCGGCGGCGGCAATTCTGAGCCCCGTACCAGGCTTCGCCTTCACCTCCCGGCCGTCGGCATCCACCGCGATGATCCTGACCCAGGCCGGGGTTCCATGCGGTGATATCCATCTGCCCGGCACGGTGAAGTGCGCCGGGTCGAATTGCGTCCACTCGGAATCCATCCTCACGGTGATGCGGTCGGACCCGAAACTGACATGATATTGGCAAATATTGTAGGCATGGGCTTTGAGATGGGCTGGAGTTTCGACGGTCCAGACAAAGGCTTGGCGAGTGCCCGGAAACAGAACCTCCCTTTTCCCGTTGCTGAAGGTGAAAAGCGGATCGCCGTCCAGACGCACGTTGTCCCCG
>JBAXWO010000350.1:0-3602 GCA_037128375.1 bacterium | reverse complement strand
TCTGTTCAAAAATTCTTTTCTGCTCCAAATCCTTACCACAATTCGATTGATTCAAGTCGTAAGGGACTAAAAGGCTCTTACCGCATGCCCCCCACCCTATATGAAGTGCTTGTAATTGGTGCCGGTCATGCCGGCTGTGAGGCGGCTTTGGCTGCGGCCAGAATGGGTGCCCGAACGGTTCTGATCACAATGGATCGCCAAGCTGTGGCCAGAATGTCCTGCAATCCATCCATTGGTGGGATTGCCAAATCGCATATCGTCTGCGAACTCGATGCGCTGGGCGGGGAAATGGCCCGTAATACCGACTTTACCGGGATTCAGTTCAGGACGCTCAACACCAAAAAAGGTCCGGCTGTCCAGGCTTTTCGCGTGCAGTGCGACAAACAGGCCTATTCCAGAAGGATGCTGGCTGTGGTTGAGAAGACGGCAGATCTGACCCTTATCGAAGCACTCGTTACGGATATCTGGATCGAGAACGGCGCGATTCGCGGAGTTGTTACGGACGATGGGTCCAGAATTTGTGCCGACGCGGTCATTCTTGCAAGCGGGACTTTCCTGAGAGGCATGATCCATATCGGCAAGCGCCAGTTCCCGGGCGGGCGGAAAGGCGAGCCCGCGGCGGAGCAACTCAGCGCATCCCTGCTGAAACTCGGGTTCAGAATGGCTCGTCTCAAGACAGGAACGCCACCACGTATTCATAAGGATAGCATCGATTGGCAGAAGACGGAAATCCAGCCCGGCGAAGAACCGCCACCGTTCTTTTCTGAATCCGCCCGGGAAAGTCGGCGACTGTTCCACGTGGAACAGTCCGGGCAAAAGACCGATTCGTCTGCATTGTTCCACGTGGAACAATCCGACGACGTGCTTCAGCCCTGGCCTGTCGGTGCCGATCAAATGCCCTGTTACCTGACCCATACGACGGCAGAAACGCATGCGATAATCCGGGAGAACTTGGGGCAGAGTGCCATGTATGGCGGCGGTATCACAGGAACCGGCGTCCGCTATTGCCCCTCGATTGAGGATAAGATCGTGAAATTCCCGGATCGTGATAGCCATCATGTCTTTCTGGAGCCTGAAGGCCGCGACTCGGTGGAGATCTATCCGAATGGGACGTCGAACAGCCTCCCGGAGGACATTCAGATGGCCATGATTCGCTCCATTCCGGGCATGGAGCGCGCGGTATTCACGAATCTGGCCTATGCGATCGAATATGATTTCCTGGATCCCACCCAGCTCTTTCATACGCTGGAGACGAAAAGCGTCGAGCATCTGTACTTCGCCGGACAGCCTAATGGAACCACCGGCTACGAGGAAGCGGCGGGGCAAGGGTTCGTGGCGGGTGTGAATGCCGTTCTAAAATTAAGGGGATTGCCTCCCTTTGTTCTTGGGCGGGGCGATGCGTATATCGGTGTTCTAATTGATGATCTGGTCACCAAAGGGACCGCAGAACCGTATCGGATGTTCACTTCCCGGGCTGAGCACCGGCTGATCTTGCGTCAGGATAACGCCGTTTATCGGATGCTGCCTTTTGCGCGGCGGCTTGGCATCCTTGATCCCGCAGCGATAGCAGGTGCGGAGAGAAGGCAGCAGGACATCGCGGATGAACTCAAGCGACTGGCTTCGACCCTGGTCGATGGGCAGTCCCTGATCGCCCTATTGCGGAGGACGGAGATCCGCTATGTGGATCTGCCGTCAAGGCGGTCGCTTGATCAGCCCGTGATCGAACAGGTTGAAATCATGACCAAATACGAGGGGTATATCGCGAGGGAGCAACTTCAAATAGAGAAGGGGAGATCACTGGAAACGCAGTCCATCCCGGACTGGATTGATTATGACCGGATCACGACGCTTCGGTTTGAATGCCGCGAAAAACTGAAACGCATTCGTCCTGAGTCCATCGGTCAGGCCGCCAGAATTTCCGGCGTAACACCTGCGGACATCTCTATTTTGGCGATTGTCATCAAAAGAGGGCCAGTGAAGAGTGGTTCCACTTCATAAAGCGACCGTATGCTCATATATGACCAATAGTTCGCAAAATAAAACATCGAAGCGGACCTGGCATCGCGAGTTGGTTCTCTGGTTTGTGCGGGAGCAGCGGCCGATGCCGTGGCGGACGGATCCTTCTCCTTATAAGGTCTGGATCAGTGAGATCATGCTTCAGCAGACGCAGGTCGCGACGGTCATCCCGTATTTTGATCGGTTCGTGGCCGCCTTTCCTACGCTTGAAGCCCTCGCGGCGGCTGATCTGCACGCTGTTTTGCGGCTTTGGGAAGGATTGGGCTATTACTCGCGGGCACGCAACCTGCACAAGGCCGCCCGGTTGGTCATGACGGACTATGGCGGACGGATACCCGAAACGTCGGCCGGCCTGCGGTTGCTCCCGGGGATCGGGCCCTATACTGCCGCCGCCATTGCCAGCATTGCCTTTGGGGAACCTGTGCCCTCGGTTGACGGCAACGTTCTGCGTGTGTTTGCCCGTTTCTGGGGGATTGCCCAATCCATCCGCGACCGCCGCGTTGCCGACGACATCGCCGCCAGACTGGCCCCCTTGATTCGCGACGTCAATCCCTCCCATTTTAATCAGGCCCTCATGGAGACCGGTGCCCTCATTTGTCGGCCGCGTCAGCCCCTGTGTGCGCAGTGCCTTCTGGCCCGGCACTGCGTGGCGTTCAAGACCGAGCGCACAGCTGAACTGCCGGTTGTTCCCAAGGCGCCCAAAATTCCGCATCGGACGATCGCGGTGGGTGTCATTTGGAAGCGCGGCAAGATTCTCATCGCGCGTCGGCAGGAATCCGGGATGCTTGGCGGGCTTTGGGAATTTCCGGCCGGCCAACAGGCGAAGGGCGAAACGCTTCAGCAAACGGCGGCCAGGGGAATACGGAAAGAGACGGGTTTGACCGTGAGGGTGGGGGAGGTCATGATCGTTGTGAAACACGCCTACTCCCATTTCCGCATAACATTGACGGCCTTCCGTTGCACATGGGTCAGCGGCACCGCGCGCCGCGAGGCGGCTACGGCCCTCAAGTGGATTTCGCCCGCGGAGCTTTCCTCCTATCCGTTTCCCTGTGCCCATCGCCAGATCGCCGGGCTGCTGACAGGGCGGTAGGATGCGCCACACTTTCTTTCCCCCAGGGACGAATGGCGCTTACTTAAGGGCCTTTTCTGATTCCTAATCTTATCGTAATCATAATCCTCTCTGGGGCAAGAGATTACGATTACGATTAAGATTAAGATTAGCTCTCGTCCAGTTTTGGTTCGGTCCCACTGTGCACGGCGCTTATGGGGTGTATGGACTGACCCGTTCCGGCAGCAGTTGGCACATAGACTGACACTATATTGATGCACTCTTGTGAACCGCAATGTTGCAGGGAGAGGCGAGCAGGGCACCGTTGCGGCCTACGGTGCGAGGGTGCGGTGCGAGTGGTCAAGACAAGCGACAAATGAACTGACAAAATCCTGTGCATGGCCGAAAACGCACACCGTAGTTTCACGGTGAATGGTCGAATGACGGAGGTTGTCTCTCGGCCGTAAGGAGAGTATGATGTCGCTCATAAAAGGACGGAGTATGCCATGAACACCAGGATTGAAATACGCCGAGATAT
>JBAXWO010000035.1:0-12052 GCA_037128375.1 bacterium | reverse complement strand
CAAGGACTTCGATGTGGTCACGGACGCCACGCCGAACGAAGTCCGCAGGGTATTCCGCAACTGTCGGTTGATCGGGCGCCGGTTCAGGCTCGCGCATGTCTTCTTCGGTCAGAAAATCATCGAGGTGGCGACCTTCCGTTCGGATCAGGTTCCCGATGAGGCTGATGAGGAGCAGAACGGCGTTCACCACGTGACCAGCGACGCTGGCGTCATCGTGCGCGACAATGTTTTTGGAACGCCTGACCAGGATGCCCGGCGCCGGGATTTCACGGTCAATGCCCTCTTCTACAATATTCGCGATTACTCGGTGATTGACTACGTGGGCGGGCTGGCTGATTTGCAGGCGCGGATCATGCGGTTTATCGGCGATCCCTCCGTCCGCTGTGTCGAGGACCCGGTCCGGATGATCCGGGCCGTCCGGTTCGCGGCGGCGTTGGACTTCACCTTCGATCCCCAGACGGAGCAGGCCATCCGGGCTGAGAGCGGGAAGCTGGCGCTGGCGAATCGGTCCAGGCTTTACGAGGAGGTGCAGAAGCTGTTCTTCTGCGGGGCGGCGCAACGGGCGTATGAGCTTCTCCGCGCGTTCGGTTTGTTTGAGATGCTTTTCCCCGAAGTGGGATCATGGCTGGGGCCCAGGGCGGGAACTCCACAATGCCAGCGCATCAGCGAGGCGCTGCGGCAGGTGGACGAATGGCGGCAGGCGGGCCGCGACGTGTCGCCCGCCCTGTTGTTTGCGTTGATGTTCGGGGGCATGCACGAGGCGAGGGCGGGGGAATTGACGGCGCAGGGGCAGCATCGCGGTCTGGCGCTGCATTCGGTGACGTTGGAGCATTTTGGCGGGCTGACCGAGCGGGTGCAGGTTCCCAAGATGGTGCGCTACCGGTCGGCGGAAATCCTGGCTTCACAGCCCCGGCTGACCGCCGAAGGCGGAACGCGCGCCCGGCCGTTGACCACACGCGCTTTTTTCCCCGAGGCGGTGGCCTATCTGGAGTTCATGGTGCGGCTCACGGGGGAACACCGTGAAGCGTTGGAGCGTGTGCAGGCGATGCCATGGGAACCGTCCCCCGAGCATGAGTTCATACCGGGTGGCGGGCGGGGGCGGCGGCCCGGGCGCGGGCGCCGGGATCGAAGGGGCAAGTCCTTTCGGGCGCCCCGGGGCGGTTCTTCATCCCTCCCCTCTGAATCGGGGGGTGACGCGGGGCGGGCGGCCCCGGAAGGCGGAGACGCGTAGGTGGGTGCCGTTTACCCCTGTCCGCTCTGTGGCGGGACGGCTGGTTTCTTTGTGGCGCTCCCCGCCCGGCCTGTTTACGCCTGCCCGCAGTGTGAGTTGAGATTCGTCCCCGAGCCGTGGCATGTGTCGCCGCAACAGGAGCGGGCCCGGTACGAACTCCACCGTAACAGCCTTGAGGATGGGGGATACGTCTGTTTTCTCCAGCCGGCCATTGATGCTCTCGCCCGCCATCTTCGCCGCGGTGGCGAAGGCGAGGGCCCTCGCTCCCCGGGCACTATTCTCGACTACGGGTCCGGGCCGACGCCGGTGCTCGTCGAACTGCTCAACCGTGCCGGATTCCAAGCCGTGGCCTATGATCCTTTTTTTGCCCCGGATGCCGACCTGAGCCATCGGTTTGCCGCCGTCATCTCCACCGAAACTTTCGAGCATTTCCGGCGGCCGCGCCTGGAACTGGATCGACTGGTCGGGCTTCTTAACCCGGGTGGTCTGCTGGTGGTCCTGACGGCATTGTGGACGCCGGAAAGGGATTTCCGGAAGTGGCCTTATGCGAATGACGAGACGCATATCGCTTTCTACTCCGGGGCCACCTTCGATTTCATGGCCGCCACCCGGGGGCTCTACGTGGTCGAGACCAACGGCAAAGATCTGGTTGTGGCGGTACGACGCTGACGCCTTCAGCTTTCCGGCTATTCCTTCGATCGAACCATTCGCGTCCGGCGGTAGCGGGCAGGGGTGATGCCGGTGAGGCGCTTGAAATGCTTAATGAAATAGCTTTGGTCGTTGAAGCCCACCTCGTAGGCGATTTCGGTGCATGACTTTTCCGAGTGTTCCAGAAGATGCTGGGCATTCTGAATGCGGGCATGGTTGATGATCTGCAGAACCGTTTTTCCGGTGTGGGCCTTGACCACGTGTGCCAGCCGGAAGGAACTGAGACCGACCTCTTTCGATAGGCTGGTCAGCGTGAGCGGTTTGGCGTAGTGACGCGTGATAAAATCCAGGGCTTTACTGACGTGCGTGTTGGAGCGGTTGAACCCGTGCAGGTAAATGCCCTCGATGAAGTCGTTGAGGGCATCGGTCAACACCCGGGCCAGCTGCTCGAAATCACGTGCGCTGATCAGGCGGCGCATCCACTGGTGATTGCGTTCGATCAGCGATTCCATGATGGGGCTGTCTTCCACGGCGGCGCGGGTAAGATACCCCATCAACTCAATCGCGCGGGCCCGGAGCACGACGAGCTTGGGGGCGGTCATATACATGGCGCCCAGCATTTCGTTCAGGACGCGGCGCGCCCCGGCCTGATCGCCGGCGCGGATATGCGAGAGTAGAATACGTTCCTTTTCAAAGGGGTAGGTGGCCGCGCCACCGCGCCGCTTCTGGTCCTCAATGGCGCTGGCGATCTGCTGCTGCTGCATGACTCGTAACCGGTTCTCCTCCATCTGGAGTGGTTTCCACCCGCTGATCTGGTAGAAAGTGCGGCGCAGATACTCGGCGGACTCCCGGATACGGGCGGAACTCAGTGAGGGCCGGGCGGCCGCATAATCGCGGGCTGCTTTCACGGTCAGGCCGAGGCCGGTTAAACTCCGCAGACATTCCTCGTCATCCGGAGCGGCTTCTTCAGGAAACACCTCCCCGCCAATCATGGCGCCGTGGATGATCCGTCGATCCTCCAGGGCCACGAGCCAGCTCATCACACCGGGAAGCACCTCGAAGAAGTAGGGCTCGCCGGTGTTGACGCTCTCGTGCAGGGCATAGGCCCGGAGGCGCCGGATCTTGGAGCTTGCTCCGAGCGGGTCGACCTCCGGGTCGGTATGGCCGCCCAGGTCCATGAAGAAAGGCCGCGCGCCGGTGGCCTTGTAGGTGTCGCGGCTGACTTCACTCAGGATTCGTTTGGACAATTTCGGCATGGGATTCTCCTGGCGGTCACGTGTCTTTCATATCCCGGGTGGCAAGAATGACGTATCTCCGTGCTCCTGGGAGGCCTGCTTCGATTCTCTTTGACACGGTCAATACGGGCCAATATCAGCGAGTTTTGGCGATCAGTCAAGCCGGTAGAAAGTGGTCGGTACGGTTTCCGAAGGCTAAGTTTTATCATTTATCGACATGCCGTCAGCAAGAATGTCATAATCCTGAGCCAGAAGCCCCTATTTTGCCGAGGGGCCTTATTGATAGATTCACCGCTTCTTTGTGGGACCAGGTGGATTAAACAGAACCAAGGAGAGACAAGCATGAGTACGGTACTGGAGCAGATCAAAGAAAATTTGATGAAGGGCAAGGCGAATGATGTCAAGGCGCTGGTACAGCAGGCGTTGACCGAGAAGATCGGCGCCGCGGACATCCTGAACAAGGGGTTGCTGAGCGGGATGGGCGTGATTGGCGAACGGTTCAAGAAGAATGAAGTCTACGTTCCCGAAGTGTTGATTGCTGCGCGCGCGATGAAGGCGGGCATGGAGATTCTCAAGCCCGCCCTGGCGGCGGCCAAGGTTGAGCCGCGCGGCGTGGTGGTGATCGGCACGGTCAAGGGCGACCTGCATGACATCGGTAAGAACCTGGTGGGCATGATGCTTGAAGGTGGCGGATTCAAGGTGGTTGATGCGGGGATCAATGTCGAGCCGGCCAAGTTCATCGAGTTGGCCAGACAGCATAACGCGACGCTCATCGGCGCCTCAGCGTTGTTGACCACGACGATGACGAATATGAAATCGATCGTGGACGAGGTGAAGAGTTCCGATCTGGCCGGCAAGGTCAAGGTCATGATCGGCGGCGCGCCCCTGACCCAGGCCTTCTGTGATGAGATCGGGGCCGACGGCTACGCGGCGGATGCGGCCTCGGCGGCGGATCTGGCCGTGAAACTGGCGAAGTAACCCGGTTCCTGACGGGGTGATGGGCGTCAACACTGGATGTTGACGCCCGTTTTTCATAGTATGGACCCATGAAGAAGATCAGAGAGCGGATCAACGGCGGAGAATGGCTCCTGTCGGATGGGGCATGGGGCACTTTTTTCCAGAAGAAGGGGCTGAAGCCGGGAGAATGTCCTGAGTTGTGGTGCGTGGAGCGCCGGTCCGACGTGCTGGACGTGGCGCGTCGCTATGTGGCGGCCGGCTGCGACATGATCGAGACCAACAGTTTTGGCGGGACGCGGTTCAAACTGGACTTCTTCGGGTTGCAGGACCGGGTGTCCGAGCTTAACCGGGCGGCGGCGGCCATCTCCCGTGAGGCGGCGGGTCCCGAGCGGCATGTGATCGCGTCAGTCGGCCCGACGGGCAAGATGCTTCTGATGGGGGATGTGACCGGGGAGGAGCTTTTCGACGCCTTTCGGGAACAGGTGGTCGCTTTGGAAGCGGGCGGGGCCGACAGCGTGTGCATTGAAACCATGTCGGCTGTTGACGAGGCCTCCCTCGCGATACGGGCGGCGAAGGCGCATACCGGGCTTGAGATCCTCTGCACGTTTACGTTCCAGCACACGGCGGACGGCGGTTACCACACCATGATGGGGACGACGCCTTCCGAGGCGGTCACGGCGGCTTTGGAGGCCGGCGCCGATATTGTGGGCGCGAACTGCGGGCAGGGCATGGAGCAGATGATCGACATTGTTCGTGAGATGCGTGCCGCGGCTCCGGCTGTGCCGATCATGGTGCAAGCCAACGCGGGACTGCCGCGGAATGTTGACGGGGTGGATGTCTTTCCCGAGACGCCGGGGATGACGGCAAGTTGGGTGGGCGCGGCTTTGGAGGCGGGCGTTGGTATTATCGGGGGTTGTTGCGGCACAACACCCGAACACATTGTGGCGATCGGGCAGGCGATGCAGAAATGGAAAGAGGAGCGGACGTGACCATGCAGAAAAAATTGATTGTTGTCGGAGAGAATATTCATTGTACGCGCATCTATAAGGTGGGCGGGAACTTTGCCAAGAAGCTCGATGACGGCCGGTTTGGCATCATCTATGGCGGCAAGAACGACAGCCGCGCGCTGACCATTCCCGATTCCTTCCAAAAGACGGCGGACTGGGAGGCCGGAAGGATCAAGCATTGCGCGGTGGCCGTCGCGCAGGGTTTGTACGGGAGCGCGGCCGACAAGGCCGCCGCCATCGACTATCTCCAGTACCTGGCGGGCCGGCAGGAAGCTTCCGACGCCTCGTTTCTGGATGTCAACGTGGACGAGTTCAGCACCGACATCGCGGAACGCTGCCGCGCCATCAAGTGGGTGGCGCAGGTGGTCCAGGCCAGCAGCCGGCTGCCGTTGAGCATTGACTCCTCCAATCCCGCTATTTTGAGAGCCGGTCTGGAAGCCTGCGATCAATCCCGTGCCCGGCCGATGGTCAACTCCGTCTCCCTGGAGCGCCAGGAGGCCATTGCGGTCGCGGCAGAGTTCAAGGCGGTGGTCATTGCCTCGGCCGCCGGCGAAAAGGATCTGCCCTCCGACACGGCACAGCGTCTGGCCAACATCGCGCGGTTGATGCCGATGCTTCGGACAGCGGGCCTGCAAGACGGGGACATCTACGTGGATCCGCTGGTTTTCCCCATCGCCACCGATTCGAATAACGCCCGGGCCTTCCTGGATGCCGTGACGGCGATCCGCCGGGAATACGGTGCGGGGATCCATGTGTCCGGCGGGCTCAGCAATGTGTCGTTCGGCATGCCGAACCGGAAGCTGATCAACCAGGTTTTCACCTGGCTGGCGGTGGAGGCCGGGGCGGACAGCGGTATTTTGGATCCGCTCCAGATGAATGGCAAAATCCTATCGGCGGTGGACACGACCACCGAGCCGTTTGCCTTGGCCAAGGCCCTGTTGACGGGGGAGGACCTTTTCGGGGCGGACTACATCATGGCGCATCGGGAAGGCCGTTTGGGTGGCGAATAATGCATCGGATTGGGTATTAACCTGGAGGCATGGTATGGCAGCTAAGATTATTGATGGCAAGGAGATCGCCCAGCAGATTCGCACGGAGCTGGCCGAGGAAGTCAAGCGCATGAAGTCCAGGGGCGTAGTGCCCGGACTGGGGGTCATCCTGGTGGGGGAGGATCCGGCTTCACGGTCCTACGTGATGGCCAAGGAGAAAGCCTGCCATGAGATCGGCATTTTCTCGGATGACAATCACCTGCCCGCTTCCACCTCACGGGACGAATTGCTGGCCCTCGTGCGGCGGATGAATGCGGATCCGAAGATCAACGGCATCCTGGTTCAACTTCCCCTGCCGAAGGGCATTGACGAGAGCGAAGTGCTGATGGCGATCCATCCCGACAAGGATGTGGATGGCTTCCATCCCTTGAATGTGGGCCGGATGGTTTTGGGTGAGAAAGCCTTCATGCCCTGCACCCCGCACGGGGTGGTGCAGATGCTGTGCCGGAGTGGCGTCAAGATCGATGGGGCGCACGTGGTGATTGTGGGCCGGAGCAACATCGTCGGCAAGCCTTTGGCGAACATGCTCATGCAGAAAAGTCCCAGTGGTAATGCCACGGTGACGGTCTGTCATACACGGACACGGGACATCGCGAAACACACCCGCCAGGCGGATATCGTCATTGCCGCAGCAGGGCGCCCCAACACGATTACGGCGGATATGATCCGGGAAGGGGCGGTTGTGATTGATGTCGGCGTGAACCGCGTTGAGGATGCCACCCGTAAGCAGGGATTCCGTCTGGTAGGGGATGTGGACTTCGAGGCGGTCGGCCAGAAAGCCAGCCTGATTACTCCGGTGCCCGGCGGGGTGGGGCCCATGACAATCACCATGCTGCTTCACAACACGGTTGAATCGGCCCGGATTGCCCATAACCTTTGAAATAGAGGCAACCTATGGCGACCCAGGATTTCAAGGCGGCCTACAAGACGATCATGGACGATCATTTTTCCCCCAGGATGGAGATCAGCTTCATCGAGGAGGACGGGCGGCGGCAGACGCTGTCGTATGAAAAGGTGTCCTGGCTGATCGACGGGGTTCGCAAGGGGCTGCGCTACGGGGAGAATCCCGGGCAGGAGGCGGCTCTCTACCGGTTGTCCGGCGGCAATCTGAAGCTGGGCGAGGTCTCCTGCATCCAACCGGGACGCACCCTGGCCTCGGAGGTGGAATTGCTGCAATCGGGCAAGCATCCCGGAAAGACCAACATCACCGATGCCGATAACGCCCTCAACATCCTGCGTTATCTGACGGACGTCCCCTGCGCGGTGATCGTCAAGCACAACAACCCCTGCGGCGCGGCGCGTGCCGGTTCGCTGGCGGAGGCCTATCACAAGGCCAACATGGCGGACCGCGTGGCGGCCTTTGGCGGAACCATCGCGTTGAATCGAACGGTGGACAAGGAGACCGCCCTCCTGATTGCGCAGAACTATGCCGAGGTCGTGGTGGCGCCCGATTTTTCTGAAGGGGTCATGGAGGTCTTCGCGAAGAAGAAGAACCTGCGCGTGATGAAGATCGGCAACATGGCGCGCCTGAAGGAATTCGCGGGCGAGGTGGTTTTGGATATGAAATCCCTGGTGGACGGGGGGATGGTTGTCCAGACGGGGTTTGTTCCCTCGACGCGCTCCAAGGCGGACGTCGTTCCCGCCCAGACTAGCTACAAGGGCAGGGAGTACAGGATCGGCCGCCTGCCGACCGACAAGGAGTACGAGGATCTCATTTTCGGATGGTTGGTGGAGTGCGGCACGATCAGTAATTCAGTGCTTTACGTCAAGGATGGCGTGACGGTCAGTATTGGCGCCGGTGGTCAGGATCGTGTGGGGATGGCGCAGTATGCCCGTGACAAGGCTTACCGTAATCTGGCCGACCGGATCTGCTGGGAGCGACTGGGGATTCCCTATAACACCCTTGCCGATGCCAAGCAGCGCGCCGGCATTGATGAAGAGACCCTGGCCCGAAGGGGCGGGCTGGAAGGATCCTGCATGGTGTCTGATGCCTTCTTCCCGTTCCGTGACGGGGTGGAGGTGGGGATTCGCGAAGGGATTGCCGCGGTCATTCAGCCGGGCGGGTCCGATCGGGATTTCGAGGTCATCGAGGCCTGTAACGAGGGCAACGTGGCGATGGTCTTCACCGGGCAACGATGTTTTAAGCACTAAGTCCGACAGAAGGTGAGGGCAAGAAAGAGCCGCCGTAAAAACGGCGGCTCTTCTGTTTTCGGTTCTGTCCGCTCAGGGCACGTAGGTGTTCGTGACCGCTACGCGGAAGAAGGCCGGGGACAGGCTGGGGGCGGGAGTCGACAATATGTTGGTGCCCTGAACAGTGGCAGGGATGTTTGTAAAGCCATGCCAGGATCCCAGCAGGTTGGTTGACAAATCAAACGTGTAACCAACGTGATTCAGCGTCGACGTGCTGCTAAGCCACCGGACCGAGACATTGCTGCCGCTGATCGTCTGGCTGATGATCTTCAGCAGCGAATTGGAGTTGTTCGGCTCTGTGCCCGAGATCCACTCTTCGAAGGTGGTTCGCCCGTCTTTATCCCAGTCTCCAGAGGCAAGCGTGTTCCAGGACTCTGCGGGATGATCGTTCGTCCCAAGGCCTTTAGCGGCCAGCCATTCATACGGGATGCCATTGGAGGCAACCAAGGCGGCGAAATTGATCACCAGGGAGCCGTCGGCCACAATATTCGACCAGGTGAACGCATACGAGTTCTGCTGCAACGCATTGGATAGTGTGCCGGATAGCGTGATGGGGTAATCACCCGTAGAGGCTGCCGCGATGCCCCAGTAATTCGATGCCTGAATCGTGAAGTTGGTTGTCGCGTCCGCCGCCTGCAGGTACACGATTCCCGAAGGGGTCACGGATCCAGAGCCGGTGGTCTGAACGAAGATTCTAGGATAGCTCGGAGGTGCGGTATCGGAAACCAAAAGATCGTCGATCGCGCCCTTTCCGACCAGGGCCACATTACGCAAACCCAGCACGTCATCGATGGCGGCTCGGAACCATGGGCCCGGCCCGCCGGCATTTTGATCCTCCGTCGCGTAGCCATACCCATTGGATAGTTCGATGCCATTGAGCTTAACTTTGAAAACGGTCCTTGAGTTGCCATCCCAATTGTAGCTGAGCGTGACGGACACCCTAGCCCACTGTCCGGACGTCACCGATGCATTGGTGAAAACGGACCACTGTGTATTAGTAAGAGGCCCGTCTCCAGCCGAGACACCATGATAGACGCAGATGTAGCCGTTGGTGTCGAAGGCGATACCCATCTGGGATGATGCGATTTCCCCGTTTGTGGATAATCCATCAACTGAGAACTCCGGTCGAATCAGGGTATCCGCGTAAACTATATGAGTAGTACCGGAACTTGTGTCGCTAACGGAATTGCTCAGAATGGTGCTGTCGAAAACCATGACGTTTGTGTGAGCGTTGGACAGCAGGAAGTTGACGTTGGTAGGCGGCGTGCCATTGGTCACGTAAGCGTAGTTGGCTGTGCCATCCCACGATCCCGCAGCGGGATTGGTGATAATGGACGCTCCGTAAAGCGACTCGAAAGAGTTCGTAAAGGGTATGGTCGATTGCGCAGAAACCTGCCCCACGAAGGCGGAAAACGACAACAAGAGCGATACAATCAGGCTACGTTTCATAAAAGTTCTCCAAACGATGACCTTGATGATGAGCACTACACCATCAGACTACGAGCATAATAGTGCGTCCGTTCCGTGCCGTCAACTCTTGATGCATTTTTTTTTGCAGGTTTCGCCCCATGAATACCGTTGACGTTGCACGCCGGGATGGGTAGAAGGTGAAGGAAGTGCATGCAAATCAAGCTGGGATCGTCGGGCGGCAGTTGGCCGCCAGCGAGCGGTCGTGTCGGTGCGCTGGGAGGGGAGAATAGCGTGAAGATCTATTTGAATGGTAAACTTGTTCCGGAGCGTGAGGCGAAAGTCTCCGTTTTCGATCACGGGCTTTTGTATGGGGACGGCGTCTTCGAGGGGATTCGATCCTATAACGGGCGCGTATTTATGCTGGATGAGCACATCGAACGATTATTTCGTTCCGCCAAGGCGATTGATCTTCGCATACCGATGTCTCCGGTACAGGTGGCGCGCGCCGTCGTGCGGACCTGCAAGGAAAATAAGGTCTTGAATGGGTATGTCCGGTTGGTGGTTACCCGCGGGGTCGGCTCCTTGGGGCTGAATCCGTATACTTGCGCCAGGCCGCAAGTGATCATCATCGCCGGAACTATCCAGTTGTATCCGAAGAAGTTATACGATGAGGGATTGTCGATTGTGACCGTTGGCACGATCCGGAATCATACGGAGTCGATCAACCCTCAGATCAAGAGCCTGAATTACCTCAATAACGTGATGGCCAAGATTGAGGCGATCAATTCCGGCTGCATGGAAGCCGTGATGCTCAATCCGCAAGGGTTTGTGGCGGAGGCGACAGGTGATAACATCTTCGTGGTCAAGGGGAAACAGCTTGTAACGCCGCATCCTTGGTGTGGCACGTTGGAAGGCATCACGCGCAATGTGGTGATGAAACTGGCGGGGGAAACAGGTCTTGAGGTCAGGCAAGATGTCTTAACGCGCTATGAGCTCTACACGGCCGACGAGGTGTTTCTGACCGGGACAGCGGCCGAGGTGATTCCGGTGGTTAAGATTGACCGGCGCAGCATCGGGTCGGGGACGCCGGGGTCCGTTACTCGCCGTCTTGCCAAGGCGTTCCACCTTTTCGCGTCCTCGACCGGAACGCCCATTGTGTGACGGGAAGGAGTCTCCATGCTTTGCGAGAGCTGTCAGCAGCATGAGGCCACTATTCATGTTACCCAGGTGATCGGGGGGGATTCCCGCGAACTTCATCTATGTGAAGAGTGTGCGGAGGAGACCGGCCTGAATGTCCAAACGGTTATGTCTTTGCCCGAGATCCTGTTCGGCATGTCGGGGACGGAAGAGGCTGGAAAAGCGCTCGACCGCCGCTGTCCCCGTTGCCACATGCGCGGATCGGATTTCAAGAAAACGGGGCGTTTAGGTTGTCCCCACTGCTATGAAGCCTTCAGCCAGGAATTGAGCCCGATGCTGGCCGCCATGCACAAAGGGCTGGTTCATACCGGAAAGGTTCCGGCACGGGAGCGGAAAGTCATGGAAACCGCTTCAAGGATGGAGGGGCTTCGCAAGCGGCTGGATCAGGCGGTCGGGAGTGAGAACTTTGAGGAAGCCGCCCGGCTGCGAGACCTGATCCGGGAGGCGGAGCATGACGCTGGATGACCTGATCCGCCGGCCGGGAACCTGGCTGGCCCCGGGCGATGGTCCGGGGATCATTGTGAGCAGTCGAATCCGGCTGGCCCGCAACATTGACGGGGTGGCCTTTCCCGGTTGGGCTGGCGAAGATGAGTGCGCCCGGCTTCAGTCCGGTCTTCTGGAGGCACTTTCCCGCATAAACGCCCTCAAGCCCTGTCTGATTCTGGATATGGCCAGCCTGTCCATGGTGGATCGGGAATTTCTCCGGGAGCGGCATTTGATCAGCAACGAGCTGGCGCAGAAATCCAAGGGGAGCAGCCTGGTTGCGAGGGAGGATGAGGTCCTTAGCGTGATGATCAATGAGGAGGATCATCTGCGCCTTCAGGCCATGCGGCCGGGGCTCCAATTGGCCGCGCTGTGGAAGGAAATCGACGCGTTGGACAGCGAGCTTGAGCAGGCTGTTCATTTCGCCTTTTCCCCCTCCGTCGGCTACCTGACGGCCTGCCCGACAAATGTGGGAACCGGCCTGCGGGCGAGCGTCATGGTGCATATTCCCGGGCTGCGGCTGCTCAACGAGGTTGAACCGATCATCAAGGGGTTGACCAAGATTGGACTCGCGGTACGGGGGCTTACGGGAGAGGGAACGGAAGCGTCCGGCAACATGTTCCAGATATCGAACCAGACCACGCT
>JBAXWO010000349.1:0-3602 GCA_037128375.1 bacterium | reverse complement strand
ATCCTTATATCAGCGCCGGTGAACGGTGGATCCGGCGCGAGGTGACGTCCATGCGCCATTCGCCCGCCTATGACGGCGAGTATATGTATGAGGAGGCCTACGAGCGCGGCCTGGTGGGCGTTCCGAAGAAGCATGATAATTTCTTCCCGGCGTGGCGACAGAAGCGGGCGGCGCAGGCCTTCCCCACCAATATGACGCCCAACCAGATTCGCGCGCTAGGCAGCAAGAATGTGGCCCGGATGAAGACCGAGCCGGAGAAGTGGGACCCTGCGGCCATGGATCGTTTCCTGGAACTTCGCAAGTGGGAGATGCACGGGTGGGGCGATTTCAACACGCGACTGGCGACGGCCGGACGCGAGTTGCTGCCCCGCGCCAGGATGGGCACGTATCATTGCTGCTTCATGTTCGTGCAGAACGGCTACGGCGCCGTGATGTCGGCGACCGATTTTGACAACGGTTACCACCCGGATGTCTTTGAGAACCTCGACATTGCCACCTGCCAGCACTACCACGACGGTCCCACCATCGGCTACTGGGCACACTCTCCGATCATGATCCAACTGTTGCGCGAATCGCCCGTCGGCGGCAAACGTCTTGTCTGGGCCAACATTTCAATGAATCCGGACGTGCGCTCGCTGTCCGACGGCCAGTTGCAGCGCCAGATGGCCTTCGCCATGCTGGAGCAGGGCGCGGATGGCGTATCCACGTTCCATATGCATGAGACCTTCGCGGATGATCCCAACCCCAACATGGTCAAGAGCAAGGAGACCCTGCGGTGGCTGAACAAGGAAATCCTGGCACCGTTCGGCGAGGTGTTCTCGCGCGGTACGAAACCCGGATATCTCAAGGTCGGCATCGTCAACACGCTCGCCCAGCTTTCCATGAGCGAGTTCAAGAATATCCGGACCGCCAATCAGCTGGAGGAGTTATGGATATCCTGCTGGCGCCTGGGCTATCCGGCGGTCTTCCTGCGCGAAGGCGATATGGAAAAGTCGCTGGACGGCTACCAGGTGATTTTCGTGCCCGGTATCCGGTTCCCCGGCGAACTGACCGCCGGCGCGGTTGACCAACTCAGGAAAGCGATCAAGGCGGGCTGCAAGGTGGTCGTGGAGCGGGACAGCCTTCTCGACACCCAGATCGCGGACGTCACCAAGCTGCAGGACTTCGACCTGATGAATTACTTCCTGGGGCCCGGCTTCAACGTCGCCGGTTACGATGCGGAACTGGCCAAGGTGTTTGACCTGTCGCAGGCCTGCACCGACTATCTCAGGCCGAAGATGGCGGAGTGGGGGGTCGAGCCTGCGGCGCGCGGTCCATTCACCGTGGGCCCCAATTGGCGGGATGGGGGTGACATCCAGTACCTCATCATGTCCAATTACGAGGATCCCGACTACGGCCAGACGTGCCGCGACATCATGGCCAAGCCTGTGCGGATGCCGCTCCTGGTCCCCGCCCGCCGCGGAGAGGTCGCCTATGACCTGCTGGCGCGGGCCGAGTTGCCGCTCGGCAAAACGACGAACAGCCAGGAGCGGGCGGTGGTGTTGGATATGACCCGTGTCCAGGGCGCGCTCGCGGCGTTTCTGCCGGAGAAGATCGCCGCGCTCCGGGTCACGACGCGGCGTGATGCCGCGGGGGCCTCCCTGTCGCTCAGCGGCACGCTCATCGGCGAATCCGGCAAACCGATCGCCGGCGTCTTTCCCGCGCGCATCCGGCTGCTGGACGGCAAGGGCCAACAACTGTTTTCCATCTATCGCGCGCTGAATCCGAAGGCGGCCGTGGAACTGGCGAATCCGTTGACGGCGGGTCGGGACGGCGGGCTGACACTGGAAGTCACGGAAAACATTTCGGGCAAGACCTGCAGTGTCAAGATCGAGCCAGCCCCGGGAATCGAGCCGGCGCTTCGCTTGGCGGATGCGGTTGCCCCCTATTTGCCGTATCCCGCCGAGGTCGAGCGGTTCCTGAAGTCGAACACCAACGCCATGCTGGTGCTGGGCCGCGGCCTGGAGGGCTCGAAGGCGGAAGTGGACCGGCTGATAGCCGGACTGGGCGCGAAGGGACTGAAAGTCACGTTGATGCCTGAGAATCGCGTTTGGCATGTGGCCGCGGGCGATCCCAGCATCACGGGGGATCCCTATGCCGACGGATTTCATTACTGGTCTGGCGGCATGGGCGGGTCGGACGGCGGGGTCATCGAACCCCGTGCAGTCGTGGACAGCCCGCTGATTATCCTGAGTTCGTCCGGTGGCTCGACGCTGTTGAACATGCTGACGGATAAGGGATTTGTGACGGAGCGTCCTGTCGGCGCGGCGGGTCTGCCGGTGCAGCCGACGCTGCAAGTGGCATCCCGCGGCTTGCATTGGAAGTACGACACGCTGTGCCTCGTGGCGAACGATGGCGACGGCGTCCGCCAGGTCGTCAGCCGGATCCTGGAAGACCCCGCGCTGACGGGGGCGACCCGCGTCGCCGAGACCGCGCCGAAGCCGCCGTCTTACGGTCAGCCTGCGTCGAAGGAAGGGAAGGAGACCGCGGCGCAGGTGTCGGCCGTTAGCTTCATGGGCAACAACGAGTATGTCATCGACATGAAGTTCGATGCCACCGGCAATGTCTATGTGATTACGTGGGGGCACGGGGACAACCTCTACTCGCTCGACCCCAAGGGGAACCTGCGGTTTTCCCGCCGCCTGCCGGAAATGGGCGCCTGCCGCCTGGACATGGATGCGGACCGTGTCGTCGTCTTTACCGCGTATGGCTGCCGGCTCTATCAGGTGGCGTTGGACGGAAAACCGATCTCCCAGGTTCGGTTGACCTTGGATCCCGGCGTCAGCATCAAGGGGCCCACCTACCGCGAGCGACCCACGGCCGACCTGCTGCGGCACGGCCTGGTCCTGCAAGCGGATCTCTTCCGGTATGCGTACGTGCCCGGGAAGCATCTCGTCGTCCACTATGAACCGCTGTTGGAAACGATGCGCGCGCTGGATGAAAACGGCAATCTCGTCTCCGAGTGGCGGGGTGAGGCCAAGACTGACGAGGATGGCGACGTCCGTTACGGAGAGTTGGGCGAGTTTGTCTGCAGTCCCGACGGCACGCGGGTGGCCCAGTTGGAGGATGACGTGCTGGTCCTGCGTGACCTGACCGACACCCAGAGCGTGCACAAGGTGGCCGAGCGTTCTGGCGCCGGGAAGCCGCTGGTGTGGCACAAAGGCGAATCCGGACCCACGGCGGGCCGGACGCATTTCGACGGCAGCCTCGAAGTGGTCCGGGCGGATCCCCCCGAGCCGGTGGGCACCGTGATCAACCTGGGGACTGCGGGCGGGCTGGTTCGTGATGGCAAGGACTTCCGCCTGATGCAAGTGACGAAGGGCGGGGAAAAGGAAATCGCGAGGCTTGGCCCGTTCCCGTGGACGCCGACCTTCGCGCAGGTCAGCCCCGATGGGGCTTACGTGGTCCTGCTCGATGAATACTCGACAGCCTTCATTCACGAGATCGCGACCGGGAAGCGGGTGGGCCAGATCCTGCTGCCCGAAATGGGATTCTCGCTGGAGTTCACGCCGGATTCCAAGGCGTTTCTCGTTGGCGGCCTCCGGGGTTCCGTCATGTGTTGC
>JBAXWO010000348.1:0-3608 GCA_037128375.1 bacterium | reverse complement strand
GGCGTGATCACGGTGCTTCATCACCTCGGCACGTATCAACCGGCACAGCCCTACCCAGGTGGTCAGCCCGATCCCCAGGTAAACTCCCGTCAGCCCCTTCCCCACCACCATCGAGATGGCCAGGATAAACAGCAGTCCCGGCATACAGGCGACGGTCGAATACACCCAGACCACCAGTTCATCAACCCAGCCCCCGAAGTACCCCGCGAGACAGCCCAGTACCACGCCGATGGGGATGGCGATCAAGGAGGTGATCACGCCCACCAGAAAGGCGATCCGTGCCCCCTGCACCACACGTTGCAACACATCGCGGCCCAGATTGTCCGTGCCCAGGGGATGGTGCGCCAGGTTCCGAAGCCCCCGCCGGAGCAGCCCTCCATCGCTTGCAAGGTGAACCGCGCTATCCCCGGTTCGGACACTTCTGAAGGGATGCCGGAACGCGCTGGGCGGCAGATATCGCTCCTGAAGGTTGACCTGTTGATACGGGGGGGTGCGATCGGTCAGCTGATACCAGCGGTAAACCCCCTCCCCGTAAGCCGCAAGAAGGGTGAAAGCAAGGATGCACCACAGGCACCCCCGGATCATCCTCCGTTGCCGCAGATCCCGCCAGGCCTCGCCCCACAATGATTGGTCACCACCCATATGCTTTCAGTCTGCCTCGTCCCGCTTACCGCAACTTCACCCTTGGGTCCACCAGCGCATAGCACAAGTCGCTCACCAGGCTGGCCGCCAGGTAAAGAACGGCCCCCACCAGCACCACGCCCCGAACCACGTCCACGTCAGCGGAATTGATCGCGTTGATACTCAAGCCGCCCAATCCCGGGATCCCGAAAAAACTCTCCAGCAAAAGACTGCCGGTGTAGAGAAAAGGCAGCGCGACAACCGTATTCGTGACGATCGGAATCATCGCGTTGGGCAGAACATGCTTGAATAGCACCCCGGCAGGTGAGAGCCCCTTGGCAAAGGCCGTCCGCACGTAATCCTTGTAGAGTTCATCCAGCATGATCGTCCGGTAAAACCGCAGATCGCCACCCAACCCGCTGATCACTCCGATGACCACCGGCAGAAGCAGGTATCGCCACGACTCAAATCCCCAAATGGGAAACCACCTGAGTTGGTACGCCAGGAAGAACTGGCCGAAGATGATCCAGACCAGATAGTTCACACTCATCAGCGCCACGGCGACCAGCACCAACGCGCGGTCCGGCCACCGGTTACGAAGATAGGCGCAAACCAGCGCCAGGGATACCGACAACACCAAACCGCCGAAAAAAATGGGCACCGTCAACATAAGGGAGGGCATAATCCCATGGCGAAGCATGGCCCCGACTTTCTGATTGGTGGCGACGGATTCCCCGAAATCCAGGCGCGCCAGTTGCCGAAAGTAGTAAACCAGCTGGGAGTCGTATCCATGCGGCATGCGCCGCTCCAGCAGAATGGATCGCAATTCAAGCGATCCTCCCTCCGCCTCCACCGTGATGACCGCAGGCTGAATCGCGGAGGATGTCCGGAAGGTGAGCGCGTGGCCCTGCCATTGGCCTGCCGTCGCCGGAGGTTCCACGGCGGCAAGCTTGCCGTCAATATGCCACCGCTGGGCGCCCCCGACCGGCAGGCGGGCGGTGAAGCGCAGACGATAGGTCGTTTCCGGGCGCAGGGAAAATGCGAGCGGCAGCACAGAGGGGGAACCTGGTCGCACTTGCAAAACTCCGGCGCGCTTTCCCCCGCCCCGGATCCACTCCGTTCCGGCAACGTCCCGCCAGCCCCCCGCGCCTTCACGAAAGTCCGTCTCCGGGAGGGCTCGCGTTCCGGTCCACCTCCCCGCAATCAGCGGCTTGTTGAACCCCCGTTGCTCATCGAATTCCTCCAGCGCCAGAGGCGAGGCGTTTTTTCCTAGCGCCATAACCGCAGGACTGCCACCCACCAGGTTGAATAGCAGAAACGTGATCAGGATGACCCCGATGAGGGTCGGGATCATGTAAAGCAGGCGTCGAAGGATATATCGTGTCACGGTTGCTTTCCATGAAAGCCAAAGCGAAGGGCGGCAAACGGCTCTTTTGGGGTAAACAGGATCCCGGATTCTGACTCCTGACTCCTGTATTCTGACTCCATACTTGTCTTCCTAAAACGGCAAATCATAGTCCCGAATCTTCCGCTGAATGGTGCGCGTTGAAATCCCCAACTCGTCGGCCGTCAACTGCCGGTTTCCGTCGTGACGCCGCAAAGCCCGAAGCAACGCCTCGCGTTCGAGACCGGCGAGGGTCATGCCGTCGGGCACCTCCAGGGCGTTTCGATTGCCGGTCTCACTTCTTCCAACACGGATATCCGTATCGCGCAACACCGGCCCCATGGCCATGATCACCGCCGATTCCACAACGTTCCGGAGTTCCCGGACGTTACCTGGCCAGTCGTGTTTCGCCAACTTGTCGTAACAGGCGGGATCGACGGTCTCAATATGCCGCCCATGCTCGGTGCAGGCCGCCGCCACGAAACGGTTGGTCAACTCCCGGATATCCTCGCGACGGGCGCGCAGCGGCGGCAATCGAATCGTGACCACCTGCAGACGGTACAACAGATCCTGGCGGAATTCACCCGCCTCGACCATCTCATCCAGATCCCGGTTGGAGGCCGCCACAATACGGGCATCGACGTGGATCGTTTCGCGACCGCCCACCCGCAGCACTTCCTTTTCCTCCAGGGCCCGGAGCAGGCGTGCCTGCACTGATTTCGGCGCAATGCCGATCTCATCGAGAAAGAGCGTCCCGCCGTTTGCCCGCTCGAAGGCCCCTTCGTGGCGCGTGACCGCACCGGTGAAGGCCCCCTTCTCGTGACCAAACAGCTCGGATTCCAGCAAACTTTCCGCGAACCCGCCGCAGTTGACGGCCACGAAAGGCCCCGCCATCCTTTTACCGTCGGCATGCAACGCCCTGGCCACCAACTCCTTACCTGTCCCACTCTCGCCCAGCACCAGGACCGTCGCGTTGGTTTTGGACACGGCCTCAATCTGCCGCAGAACCTCCGCCATGGCCGACGAACCCGCCACCATGCTGCGTGCCGAAAAACGATTCCTGACTTCCGAGCACAACTGCGCCACCTGGCTGCGCAACCGGCTGGCTTCGATCGCCCGGCCCAATTTGGCCTGTACGTCCTCCAGGTCCAGCGGCTTCACCAGGTAGTCGTAGGCGCCGGCCTTGATGGCGCGCACGGCCGTATCCACCGACCCGTATGCCGTCATGATCAGGACAGGCAGCGTACCTTTACAGGCTCGGACGCCCTCCAGCACCTTCAGCCCGTCCATGTCGGGCAGGACGAGATCCGAAAGCACCACATCGACCGGTTCGCTTTTCGCCGCCGCCAGGCCCTCGCCGCCGGTGGACGCCGTGATGACGGCATAACCGGCGTCCTCGATTGCCTCGCACACCGACTGAAGCCCGTCAGGGTCATCCTCGATCACCAGTACTTTAGGAATGGGGTCAGTCATGTAACGTGAAAAAAGTGGTTTGTTTCCTCTGTAGCGACTGCTCAGGAGTCAGAATTCAGAAGTCAGGAGTCAGAATACGAGAGCAAACGTTCGGCATGCGTCCGTATACGACTGTCTTTTTACCCTGCGA
>JBAXWO010000347.1:0-3609 GCA_037128375.1 bacterium | reverse complement strand
TCGGTACATTTTCAAACCGCCAGCCTGGATACATGTTCGCACCGTCGCTGACACCCTTCATCTCGTTCCGCGTTCTCTGGTGCTTCGAGGGCTCGCGGTGGTTGCTGCACCCTCGTCCCCAGGGTGTTACGTTCGGGTTCTGCATGGGCCTTCTCGTCGCGGGAATCGCTTGGAAGATCAGCGAGAAGAGAAAAGCCCAGATGGCTGAGAAGATTCACAATGGTGGCGAAAAGCGCAGCGAACCAACGGGCGCGCGCGGCGGCGTGACCGCCGCGCCTGACCGGTGACGTTCGGTTTCATTGATAAAGAGATGATTGATGGGAAGCCTCATTGAAATACTGGTAGATTTCGTCGCGCAGATATGGACGACCGATTCGGACCTGCGCGACAGCAGCGTTCTCGGTGAATCTCGGGAGGACCGGAAAGACCGTAAGATGGTCGGCTGGATTTGCGGATCAACGATTGTCTTGGTGTTCGTGGCCGGGCTGATTGGTTGGTGGTGGATCGAACACAAATGAACCGAACCAGCGCAGGCATGCGTCGGTCTGAATCGCGCGTTTGCTGCGGAACGTTAGTCATAACGAAAATGCTATATCTCGAGAAAATGTGGGATTTTGCCTACGGCGTGATTCTGATCGCAGGGATGCCGCTTGTTACGTTCTGCGGAGTCGGAGAGGTCCTTGAAAGACTGGCGAGAGTGGGATGGCTAGGTGGATGGCGGGATGACATTGCATTTCCGGTGTTGATCACTTGTGGTGTTTCTGCCCTTATCGGCGGCATAATCATCAGAAAGCGGAAACGGGTGTTGCCACTTTGGGTTCTGCCCATTGAAGCGATTATCGGCGCGGTGATTGGTCTGGCCTTCCTTTGTTTGATCGCGATGGTATCTTTCTTTGCAAATGCAGGTTAGAAGATGGACCCAGCCGTCCCTGTGACCTGAAGGACTAGGAATGCTGGGCGCACACAATGGCGTGGTGCCTACTCGCCGCAGCGCGGGCGGCTCGCGGCACACGCAGAGCGTTGGGCTCATGAGATGAAACTGAAGAAGCGAATCGTGATCGCCACCATCGGCTTGGTGTCCCTCGTGGGCTGGCTCTGCATCAATCCGCCTGGTCGTTTTGGCCTCTGCACCTTTGCGTGCATCACCTACAGTGGCATCCCCCGGCCACTTTTCGATTTGCAGGTCCGTAGCGACGGCAAGACTCGCAAGGTAGACAAGACCCACGATCTGAAACTCGAACATGTCGAGTGGCTACTCGAATCGAAGCCGGAAATCTTGATCATTGCCACTGGGTGGGACGGTGAAACCAAGCCCAGCAAGGCCGTTACCGATCTTCAGGATTGTGACATCACAATCCTGAAGACTGGTGAAGCCGTCAAGTTGTATAACAGGTTGAAACGAGAGAAGAAAAAAGTCTCTATCCATGTCCACGCGACATGCTGATGGAGCCCAACAAGACAAATTCAGCGAACGCGGGAAACCGCACCGGTGATTTGCGATGCTGGTGCGCCACGAAGTGGCGCCAGTCTAGCGGGGTGAGAGTCCCCGTCGCGTGGCATCAAGCCCGGCTGCGCGTACCGAGTGTTGGGCTTGCGAGGACTAACCGAGAGGAAGGGAACGTAGCAAGTTAAGCGTACACAGGGAACATTGCAGGTCGCAGTGGTTGCGCATGACCCCAAAGCGATACAGCTCCGTGAGCAAACATAGATGCGGTGGGCGACGGCTTCAACGTACCGGAAGCCCGTAACGACCAGGACGATGAAAGATGGCCTCTTCGGCGGGGAAACCGGCCGGGGTTAAAGGAACGCCAGGGTTAAAGGATTGGTCAACCGTCGGAGTCCAAGAGCGTGGCATGTAATGAAAGACTGGCGACGAACGTGGGATGCCCCTACACCCCCTTGGCGCGAGCCGGGGTATGCGACTGCAACTAAAGAAGCTGAGCAAAAGGGTCATGCAAGTATGGGGAGTCCGACCGTCTCATAGTACTTTGAGCGCGGGAGAGCCGCGTACAGGGGGAAGGGGACGGCGCTGTTGCGTCTTGTGGAAAGCTGGCATGGGCGGTAAAGATAGGCTGATAAACCATGCAACCGGTAGCCGCAATACAACAAGGACCTGTGCGTAAGCATGGGTTATGCGACTGAGTGAGCAATAGTGAAGAGCCCGGTGCGGAAAAACTGCACGCCGGGATCTGTGCGGGGGGCACCCGGCAACGGGTGTCCATACCGCGAGGGCACACAGAAATGAGTAGCAAAGAAGTCAACGCAATGGCGCTCGGCGAGTGGCGTGTCTACGTGACGTCGATTGTGCGCGGAGTGAGGAGACGGCTACGCCGGAGCGCTCCTCAGAATGTCAGGCGACGGCTTGATGAATATGAGCGCCGCATTCACAGGCGACATGACTGGTGAGGCAGGGATGAAACGCCACGATCAGACAAATGGGTTTTGGGAATCAGGTTCGTCCATCTTCCAGAGCGAGTTGGCTAGGCAGGAGCAGGTTCGTCTTGCCCCGTTGAAAGCCGAACTGAAAGAGACAGCGGACGCCCAACGCAGAATTCACCTGGAACATGAGATTGCGGCCATCAAAGCGGAATTCCAAACGAAACGGAAGAGTGCCCGGCATAGCCTCTTTGCCAGGACCTGAAAGTTGACTGGTGCCGATGGATGCAAATCCATCTCGAAAAGGTGAATCGACGGGGGCGTTCTCCGTATGAAGAAGAATACGAAACACTGGCTCTTTGGAATCCTCGCGGTGATCGTGGTCGGCTTAGCCGGACTCAACTTGCTGGCGTACAACCACGCGCACGCCATGATGCGCTCCACAACGGGCGGCTCACGAACCAGCAAGCCGGAAAAGTTGACCTGGGGCCAGAAAGCCAGGGTGCTGTTGATGGGCGTCAATGTCCCCCGGCCCCGAAGCGACCTGCAGCCCTCCGATCTTGACCCCGAATGTCGGCGCCTTTCGATCCGGTGCCCCGATGGCGTCAAGTTGGGGTGCTGGTACGTCGACCGTGGAGAGAAGACACCCCTGGTCGTCCTTTTCCACGGCTACGGGGCAGAGAAGACCTGCCTGTTGCCCGAGGCCCAGGCATTCCTCAAGCTGGGCACATCCGTTCTGCTTGCCGATTTCCGGGGGTCCGGGGAGTCGTCGGAAGCCTACACGACGATTGGATTCCATGAGGCGAATGATGTGTCTTGCATCATGCGCCACGTGCGCGATGTCCTGCCGCATTCATCCGTGATCCTGTATGGGCAGTCGATGGGGGGCGTGGCGATCCTTCGAGCCGTACACCAGGATGGCATCAAGCCTGATGGGGTAATTGTGGAGGCGGTGTTCGACACCATGCTCAACACCGTCCGGCACCGGTTTGCCGCCATGGGCGTGCCGTCGTTCCCGAGCGCCGAGCTGCTTGTGTTCTGGGGAGGCTTCCAGACCGGGTTCGATGCCTTTGCCCACAATCCGGTTGTCTATGCAAAAGCCCTCAGATGCCCCGTCCTCTTCATGCACGGCACGGATGACCCCAGGGCCAGGGTGGAGGAGGGGAGGCGTGTCTTTTCCGCTGTCCCCGGTGACAAACAGTTCAAGGAGTTCCCGTCGGCCGGCCACGAGTC
>JBAXWO010000346.1:0-3617 GCA_037128375.1 bacterium | reverse complement strand
GGCAGAGCAAAGCCGAAACCGGAGACCCAGGCTCCGGTATCCCATTTGAAGGCCAACGCATAGACAATCCCCAGCGCGATCACGATGAGGGCGGGCGGATATCGGCGATTCCCCAACAGACAAAGGACGATCACGAAAGCGACCGCCGCCAGCACATAGCCGATCACGCCGTCAGCCACAACGTAGTTCCCCAGTGCCAGCAGCGACAACTTGACGCCCAAACCAAGCTGGATCCCCCGGACGACGGGCTTTGGAATCAGGCGCCCCAACAACCCAAGAAGCCCGCTCAGCGTCAAGGCCAGCATGATCAGTCCAACGGCCAGGCCTGCGCCGTAGATGACGGGGCCGGCTATTTTTTGAGTGATGACCAGAGCCGCCACGGCCTTAAGCGGCTGGATCGGCATCGGAATCCTGTAAACCAAGCCTGAGAGAACCTGCAGCAGGCCGAACACAATGATCGTGCTGGCCACATCGATGCCGGAGGCCAGAATCATCCCGATGAGCAGTGGCAGGTCCGTGCCAATATCGCCAAAAGCCCCGGCCAGTTCGTTGCGGTCAAAACGTATCCGTCGCCCCGCTCTGGCGCTGTCGGTATCCAAGGACATAAGACTGGGTGAGTTCATGGCCATCTCAGCCCCCGCTGGCTCGACACAACAACCTCACATATTCGGCGGCGTCATCCACAACAAGAACTGTCGGTAATGGCCATAAACGTCTCAGACACCCCAGCACCACGTCGCGGCACTGATTGAGGCAGAACTTACCCCTCCCCCCCCAGAATGCAATCCAAAAGATCCGCCTTTTCTTCCGCCGCGCGAAGGGGACATATAAGGCGGCCGTGTATCAGACTGCAGCTTTCACAAACATGCACGCATGCCGGATAGATAGGGTTCGCGGCTGCATCGGCGGGACTTCCCCCTTGTTTAAATAGATTTGTCCTATTTACAACGACATCACCGCGACGTAGAGTCAGGCCGTTTATGTTTGGAGTCTAGGGCGAAAGGGACATTTGCCCCCCTGACTCGACATTATTTGTTCTATTTCAGGCCTGAGTGTCAGATGGGATACGGACCATGGCCGCCCCTGAAAACGTGCGGCGGCTGTATGGAGAAGGAGCGTTTGCGTGTGAAAAAAGAGAGCTTCGCAGCAGGGACAGTCCACAACCATGGACCTCGCGACGCAGCCCACCTGACAGCTGCCGGCGTGGTGCGACGGGTGTGGGGATTAGGGTTCGTGGCCGCGGCGTGCATGCTCCCCGGTCTCTGGGCCGCGGGTGCGGAGATCCCGAACAGCGACTGCCTGGCCTGCCATGACGATCCCGCTCTCACCCGGGTGGCGGCAGGCAAGACGAACTCGCTGCAGGTGACGGAAAAGGATCTGAAGGGTTCGGTGCATGCCCAACTTTCCTGCACAGACTGTCACACAGGCATCGGGGAAGTGCCGCATGCCGAAAAGTTACCCCGCGCGCAGTGCGGCAGTTGCCATGACGACGAGGCCAAGCAGTACGCCTCAAGCATTCACGGCGTCAGCCAGCGCATGGGCGCCTCGGGGGCGGCGACTTGCTCGAATTGCCACGGTTCACACAAGATTGTGCCGGTCAAGCAGAGCGACTCGCCGGTGTTCAAGCTGAACCTGCCGGATACCTGTGCGCGTTGCCACAGCAACCCCAATCTGACGACGGAATACCGGATGAAATTTCCGCAGGCCGCCGCGCAATACATGGAAAGCATCCACGGCCGCGCCCTGATGAAACTGGGACTTCTCATGGCCCCTTCCTGCAACGACTGCCACGGCGTCCACAACATCCGCCGCAGCGTGGATCGCGATTCGCAGATCAATCACACCCATGTTGCCGACACGTGCGGAAAATGCCACGCGGGCGTTGAAAAAACATATCTGAAGAGCGTGCACGGGCAACTCCTCGCCAAGGGAGATGCCCGCGGCCCCGTCTGTACGGACTGCCATTCCGCGCACAAGATCGAAACACAGACCGGTGGACATCACAAAGCCCTCAGCGACGAGCGCTGCGGAAAATGCCACAAAGACCGGCTGGAAAACTACATGGATACCTACCACGGCAAGGCCATCGCCCTGGGCACCTCGCACTCCGCCCCTGAAGTGGCGGCCTGCTATGACTGCCATGGGCACCATGATGTTCTTCCGCCCTCAAATCCGGACTCCCGTCTATCCGCGACCAACATTCTCTCGACCTGTCAGCAGTGCCACAAGGGCGCTACGGTGAAGTTCACCGAATACATTCCCCATGCCGACCCAACCGACCGCACGCACTATCCACTCCGCCACTTTGTCTTTATCGCCATGACCGGCCTGCTGGTCGGCACCTTTGCCTTTTTCGGCCTCCATACGGCCCTCTGGCTGCTCCGCTCAGGTTATCTGTATCTCCACGATTCGAAAACCTTCAGGGAGGCCAAGATCAGCACGCAGGTGGACGACCAGTGGTTTACCCGTTTCTCACCGTTTGAAAGAATGCTGCATATCATGGTCGTCACCAGTTTCCTGCTGCTGGTGATGACGGGCATGCCGCTGAAATTCCACTACACCGACTGGGCCAAGGGAATATTCCAGATTATGGGCGGGGCGCCTGTGGCCCGTTCGCTGCATCACTTCGCCGCCATCATCACATTCCTGTATTTCGCCCTGCACCTGACGGAGCGTCTCCGCAGCTGTTGGCACGGCAGGGGCAATCTTCTGGATCCCGTCACCGGCCGGTTCCAGTTCAAGCGGCTCATCGACATTCTGCTGGGGCCCGACTCCATGATTCCCAACCTGAACGACTGGAGGGAATTCGTCGCTCACCAAAAGTGGTTCTTCGGGAAAGGGCCACGCCCGCAATTTGAGCGCTGGACGTACTGGGAGAAGTTCGACTACCTCGCGGTCTTCTGGGGTGTCGCGATGATCGGCGTTTCCGGCCTGATCATGTGGTTCCCGCTGTTCTTCACCCGGTTCATGCCGGGCTGGGTGATCAATATCGCCATGATCGTGCATTCTGACGAAGCCTTGCTGGCCGCCGGGTTCATCTTTACCTTCCATTTCTTCAACACGCATTTCCGGATTGAAAAATTCCCCATGGATACGGTGATCTTCTCGGGCCGCATCTCCAAGACCGAGATGTTGCACGAGCGTAAGCGCTGGTATGAACGGCTTGTCACCACGGGCCAGCTCGACGCCCATCGTGTTCAGGATGAATGGGCGCGCTGGAAGGATATCGCCCGCACGTTCGGCTATATGTTCTTCGGCATCGGGCTCATCTTGCTGGTCTTGATCGTGGTGGCCATGACCACCCGCCTGCTGCACTAGTCTGTTGAAGGGGAGGCCCTGCATGTGCTGTTTGAACTACTGCTTGATCCTGGCCGGTTTGCTGACAGCGTTGTTGCCGCGAAGCGCACTCGCTCTCGACAACTCCGACTGCTTCACCTGCCACGAAGACAAGGCGCTGGTCAAAACCAACGCGAACGGCCAGGCCGTCACCTTGTTCGTGGATGCGGTCGAGTTTTCAAAGTCCATCCATGCCAAGAACCTGTGCGTCAGTTGTCATTCCGACATTACGGATGTGCCGCATCCCGAACCCTTTGTCGCCAAACCGGTCTCCTGCGCCG
>JBAXWO010000345.1:0-3624 GCA_037128375.1 bacterium | reverse complement strand
CTCCACCTGTTCCGACACGTACCACTGCAGAAGGATCTGCGTGGCGTAGTCTTTCTCTGCCACCGCCAAGTCCATCAATCCATTGATGGACTTGGTAATGACCTTCTCATGCTTGATCGTCGCCTCAAACATGTCCAGAAGCGACTTGAAGCTAATGGCAGGCTTCGCGATCGCCTCGAGCTCCACTTCCGCGCCCTGTTCCAACAGATAGTTATAGAACTTGAGGGCATGCCCCATTTCCTCCTGATACTGAACCTGGAACCACGTCCCAGCCCCCTTCAGGCCCTTCCCCGTGGCCGCCGCCGACATGCCCAAGTACAAATAGGCCGAAAAGATCTCTTTATTGATCTGGCCATTGATGGCTTTCCTGATTTTTTCGCTGATCATCGTTTTTCCTCGTTTATTGTTTCCCACTCAGACTTTCCACAACCCATGCAGATTACAGTACTCGCGCGCCACAACCTCAGCGGCCGTGACTCCTTCGAAGATGGCCGCAGGTTCCTGACCGGGTTTCAAATGCTGCCGCAGCACCTTGTCACCCACCAACAGCTCAATCCATTCGATACTGTGCTTGTCTTCCATCGGGTGAAGAACACTTCCGACCGTCACCTTGATCCCGGTGGGAAGCCGTGTGATCACCGGCACATGCTTTTCTTTCGATGCCTCCACGGTGTTTTCGACAAACAGTTTCATCGGCGCACCACAACACACCAGCTCACCCGGCCCGGAATGGAGCACTTCCACGATATTGCCGCACAACTCGCACTTGAACACATTCAGTTTCGCTGTCATTTCATCTCCTTATTGATCTCGGACTTGCCACCTACCAATTGCCAGCCAACAGTTCGAAATGAGCCTGCGGGTGCGCACAGGCGGGGCATACATCGGGAGCGGTCGTGCCCTTGTGCAGGTACCCGCAGTTTCGACACCGCCAGACCACCTCGTGATCACGCTGGAAAACCCTGCCCGCTTCTATATTCGCCGCCAGTTCACGATAGCGCTTGCCATGCTGCTTTTCGGCAACGGCGATCGCCTCGAAAACCGCGGCGACTTCGTTCAAACCCTCCTCGCGGGCTGTCTTGGCAAAAGCGGGATACAGTTCCTTCCACTCATGCTCCTCCCCGGCGGCACCTGCCTTCAGGTTATCAACCGTATCGGCCACCACACCGGCCGGAAATGACGCACAAATTTCGAGATCGCCCCCCTGCAGGAACTTGAACAACCTGTGCGCATGCTCCTTTTCCTGATTGGCGGTCTCCTCCAGGATATCCGCAATCTGAACGAAACCTTCCTTCCGGGCCTTGCCCGCAAAAAAGGTGTATCGATTGCGGGCCTGAGACTCACCTGTGAACGCGGTCAGAATATTCCGCTCGGTCCGGGTCCCTTTCAGCTTCATGGCCATCGTCCTGATCCCCCTCTAGTCCTCGGCTGCGAAATCGCTTTTCGACACTCCGCAATCGGGGCACACCCAATCACCTGGAATATCCTCAAATGCCGTTCCCTTGGCGATACCATGATCAGGATCACCCAGTTTCGGGTCATAAACATAGCCACACACGCTGCAGACGTATCTCATATCAATCCCACCCTTCCTCTTTGTTGGATCATACCAGTGAAATACTTGCTTTCAAGAATTAGATTGTCTCACTTGTTTATCAACGATTTCAAATGCTGAACGTAGGCTTCAGCCCCGCCCGACTGATACCCGGTCCGCGCCAATTCGTTTCCTTCGGCACTGAGTAACAGGATCGTCGGGAAACCTTCCACGCGGAACTGCTCAGCCAGCGCACGGTTCACCTTCTTCTCCTCGTCGCTTTGGGCCTTGCCACGGGGGAAATCGATCAATAGCAGGACGAGATTACCCTTCGCGTAGTCCCTGAAGGCCGGTTTTGAAAAAACTTCCTTGTCCAACCGAATGCACCAACCGCACCAGTCTGAGCCTGAAAAATCGACAAGAATCGGGACTTTCCTGGCCGCAGCCTCCGCCTTGGCCGTATCCAGCGATGTTAACCACGAGACTTTAACACCTTCCTCCGGGGCCGGGGTCGCGGTCTTTTCCTCCGCTCGGCACGATACCAACACCAACGACACCCACACACCTACACACGCTATCGTTTTATTGAACATGTCATTCTCCTTTTCGAGGCAAATCAGCTTCGCCACAAAACCCCTAACGGGTATCCGTCCCAACCCCCCGTGCCCGGTGAGCCAAATACTCGCGCTGGGCTTCTCCCCTTATTTTATAGGCACAGTCCTTCACAAGCCCAAAAAGGCAGAGACAGCCATCATCACATGCTTCTTCGTTGGCTGAATCTGCAAAGCATATTAGCTCGCTTGATAAGGAAATCAACTGCTCTATTCTATCCGTCTTTTCTTCCACAGTCTACCCCCCCCAACCCCAGAGTTTCACCCGCCGGAATGATCTTGGCGTCACCTGGCATTATATATGCAAGATACGTGCCGCAACGGAAGGCTCCCGCCTTGTATGATTCTCAACACCTTAACAATTAACTTCTTACGCGAAATAGTTTTTGACCGATATTGCGCAACTGTCTCATTGCGCCCGCTCAACTGTCTCCCGTGATGCACCGGCGACACCGTGACAAGGGATTCCCGACCTGACCTGACGGAGTGCGATGGGGCCCATCCGGGGGCGTGCGGGATCGGATAGGCGCCCGTGCGATTCAACTTCTATTTTGCCCGGCGACTGATAGACTCCCCACCCACAAAAGCGGAGCGGGAGCACACATGATCGAACGTGGGAAAACCTATCTTGTCATGGGACTGTTGGATGCGGACTCAATCGCCTACGCCATTGGACGGACCCTCGAGGGTCTCGGCGGAAAAGTGATCTATACGATTCAAAATGAGGTCCTGAAACGGCGTTTTCTAGACAGCCGGAAGGCCCTGAATGACGCTGAAAAATCCACGCTCGACTACCGCTTCTGCGATGTCTCCAAAACGGAGGAAATCCAGGCGCTCTTCGCCGGGCTTCCCCCGCTGGCCGGCGTCGTTCATTCCGTTGCCTTCGCCAACCCGAAAACGTGCCTTGGCCCGGAATTTCATACTGACGCCATCGAGGACATTTACAAGTCCTACCGCATCAGTTGTCTGTCCCTTGCCGAGGTGGCGAAATATGCCGTCCCGCGCATGCCTGAAGGCGGGGCACTGGTCGCGCTCTCGTTCGACACGCAGCATGTTTATCCGCTCTACAACTGGATGGGCGTACACAAGGCCGCACTGGAGGCATTGGCCCGCGCCCTGGCGCGCCGTCACGGACGGGATCTTGTCCGCGTCAATGTCGTATCCTCGGGTCCCCTGGTGACCACCGCCGCCAGCAAGATTCCTGATTTTGAACACATCGGGAAGATATGGATGCAGACCAGCCCTTTGCCGTGGGATCCCGTCAAGGATAAACAGGCCGTGGCGGAAACCGTTGCGTTCCTGCTCAGCCCCATGGGCAGGCGGATCACCGGTCACGTCCTCCCCGTGGACGGAGGGGCCGCCATTATGGGGGGCCCGCTAATGGACTTCGAAAAGACGGCTTCCGCTTAAACACGTTGTTCGGTCCTAGTACATTGACAATTTAATTATGCAACATTATGATGTTGGGCATGAAAAAGC
>JBAXWO010000344.1:0-3625 GCA_037128375.1 bacterium | reverse complement strand
CAACCGGATGCGGTTGCGGCATCGCGCCGAGCAAGGCGACCCGCCGGCCCGTATCGCTGGCGCGTCAACGGCAACACCAGCCTGGAGGAAATCAATTACGAATTGGACGTGAGTCTTGAAGCCGATGGCGCCGACCGCATCGCGGGCTGGATCACGTCCCACGCCCAACGCATCCCCAAGACCGGCGACATGATCGAGGCCCAGGACTGTCGCGTGACGGTCCTTCAAATGCGCAAGCATCGCATCACGCTGGTCCAGATCGATAAGCCGCCCAAGGTCGAGAATCCCGAGGAGGAGTTCGCATGATACTCGCGGAACTCATGTTGATCCTGGGTTGCCTGGCCGGAGCCGCGTTTTTCGCGGGCGTCGAGACCGGGATCATTTCCATCAACCGGATGCGGTTGCGGCATCGCGCCGAGCAAGGCGACCCGCCGGCCCGTATCCTGGAACAGTTTCTGGCCCATCCCGACCGCCTCCTCGGCACCACCCTTGTCGGCACAAATCTCTGCATCGTTGTGGCGTCCATTATGGCGGCCAGTCTGGGCGATCTGCTTTTCCCAAAATGGGGAGAAGCCCTCACGGGCGCGCTGATGACGTTCATCATTCTCGTCTTTTCGGAGTATCTACCCAAGGCCTGGTTCCAGGGCGAACCCTTGAAGCGCTGCCGCCCGTTTGCCCGCCCCCTGCGCTGGAGTTCCTGGGTATTGCGGCCCCTGGCCAACGCCATGAACTGGATAACCCAATGGATGCTCCCCGCCTCCTACAAGGAAGCCCCGACGCGCGCCTTGTTCTCCACGAAGGATGAAATCAACCTCCTGGCCCAGGAAAGTGAAGAGCACGGTTCGCTCTCCCCCAAGCAGCGAATCATGATCCGCCGCGTCTTCGAACTGTCCACCAAGACCGCCCGCGACATCATGACGCCCCGATCCGACATGACTTTCGTGAACAGGGCCGCCGGCGCGGACGAGCTCTTCCAGAAGGCGAAGGAGACGCGCCATGTGCGCTTCCCGGTCTGCGACGACACCGGCGCCTTCCAGGGGATTGTCAGTTTCTTCGATGTGATTTCAGACTGCGAGCGGAACAGCCAGGCCAAACTGGATGCCTTTATCCGGCCGCCCCTGTTGATTCCCGAGACCACCCCCATGATGGAGACCTTCTCGAAACTGCGCGTAGCCCGACAGGACATGTGCCTCGTCGTCGACGCCCAGTCCCAGGTCACTGGCCTCATCACGTCGCAGGACGTGCTTGAGGAGATCGTGGGGAAACTGTGACCGGGCCCCCGATACCCCGCGGCTCGCCGCCCTCCTCCGCGCATTGCCCGGCGTGCGAGCGATTCATCGGCCCTGTCACCGAATGCCCTTACTGCGGAACGGAACCCGGGGGACGCCTGCCGTTGCGACTCCTGCGCTGGGGCGCGCTGGTCTTCGGCGTGGGCGGCCTGCTCCTGCTCCTGGTCGCCGTCCGACGGACCGACCTCCCGTTGGTGAAGGCTGCGGACATCGTTCCCTCCATGAACTACGGGCGCGTCAGAATCCTGGGAACCGTGGCGACCGAGCCCCGTGTCCTCGACAAGAAGGGCGTGCCGGATTATGCCAGTTTCGAAATTGACGATGGAACGGGGCGGATCGTGGTGGCCGCCAGTCACCGGACGGCCCGTGGCCTCGTGACCGGGAGTCTCCTCCCCGCCCGGGGAGACCGGATTGAGGCGGCGGGCAGCCTCAGCCTCGCCCCCAACCGGCGCGCCAGACTGTACCTGGATTCCCCCGCCCAACTCAAACGCCTGGGGGCACCGGCGGCGTCCTCCGTCCTCGACCGCCCCCCTCATCCTCAGACCAGGGAGGAGGCGTGACGACCATGACACCGGCTTCCTCCACTCCACCGCCGCGCCTGGCGGGGGTTCTGTTCAGCGCCGAGCAAATCCGTCAGAGGCTCGAGGCCATGGCGTCTGAAATCGCCCTCGACTACGGCCATACCGACCTCATTGCCGTGGCGGTCCTCAAGGGCAGTTTCATTTTCCTGGCCGATCTCGCCCGTCTGCTCTCTTCCCATGGAGTTCATCTGGCCATCGATTTCATCGCCTTGTCGAGTTATGGGTCCGGTGCCTCCAGCTCGGGCGAGGTCGCAATCCGGCAGGACCTGGTGGTTTCCGTGGCCCGCCACCCCGTGTTGCTCGTCGACGATATCCTGGACACGGGATTCACGCTCCAAACCGCCTCCCGCCTCCTCATCGAAAAGGGAGCCTCCGAAGTACGTACGTGCGTCCTGCTCGATAAACCCTCCCGCCGGCAGGTTCCCATGAGCGCCCATTACGTTGGCTTCCAAATTGACGACGTGTTCGCCGTCGGCTACGGGCTCGATTACGACAGCCGATACCGCCACCTTCCCTATCTGGCTTCGCTGGTTTTTGATAATCCCACCCCGAAGGAACCTGCCCCTTGAACCCGTCTCCTCCCCCTAATGGAAACGCCATTGTCAACCTCGGCCTGGGCGCCAATATTTTGCTGGCCGCCATCAAGACCTCCATCGGCGTGCTCGGGCACAGTCCCGCGCTGCTCGCGGATGGCATCAACTCGACGTCGGATGTCGCCTACTACATTGTCGTCAAGATCTTCATGCGGCTGGCCGGCAAACCCGCGGATCGCGAGCATCCCTACGGTCATTCCCAGCTGGAAACCATCTCCGCCCTGGTGGTCGGCGCCTTTATTGTGGCCACTGCCGTGGCGATCTTCTGGGACGCCATCGACAGGGTCTACGATTACTTCACGGGCGTCAGCACCTACGGCGGCGCCGAAGTCAGCGCGCTTTGGGTCGCCCTGTTCACCGTGCTGTTGAAAATCGTGCTCACCATCGCCACCCGCCGGGTGGGACGGCGCACGAATCATGTCGCCATCCTGGCGCTCGCCGCCGACCACCGGAACGACGTGCTCTCGGCACTGGGCGCCGCGGTGGGAATCTTCTTCGGCCGGATGGGCTTCCCGTTCATGGATCCACTGGTTGGCGGCGTCGTGGCCTTTATGGTGCTTCGCACGGGCATCCAGATCCTGAGGGATTCATCCGCCGACCTGATGGATACCGTCCCCGGCGAGGAACTCGATCAGCAGGTCACGACCATCCTGAAATCGATTCCCGCTGTCCAAACCGTGGAGGAGATTCACGCCCACCGTTTCGGCCCCTACCTCGTGCTGAATGTTCAAATCGGCATCGATGGCAACCTGACCGTCACCGAGGGTGATGCCATTTCCTCGCGGGTGGAAGCCGCCCTCCGCAAGGAGATTAGAATGGTCGCGCGGGCTTACGTTCATTACCACCCCAGCCGGCGCACCGCGATCCCCCCATGAACGAACCCGGGCTGCTTCTGACTCTGGGGGTCATTCCGGCCGCCATCCTCGGCGCACTGGCTGGCAGCGCGGCGGGATGCATCCCGGCTTTGCACATCTACACCCTCATCGGGGTCCTGCTCCTGCTTCCGGACTCCGGCGCCGCCGGCGCTTTGCCGGGACTTTGGCTCTCGGCGCTCACCATCGGAATGGTCACCGGTTGGACCCTGGTGAATACCGTGCCCGCCGTCTTCTTTTCCGCCCCGGATGAGAGCGCCCTGTTCACGGTGCCGGCAGCACCGTGAACA
>JBAXWO010000343.1:0-3627 GCA_037128375.1 bacterium | reverse complement strand
GAACTGCTGCCGTGGTTTCAGCGACGCGGTGCGCATCTCCGATCCGATGCCCCTCCCGCCGTCGCAGATCGAGAGTCTCCGCCCTGACCCGAACCCGCGTCGGGCCGACGCGGGCTACCTGTGGCCGACCTCGGCCCGCGGTCGACCGGAGAAGCGATGTGCGCTGCCTCCCGTGCGGATTTACCCGGCTGGACCAGTGACTCGAACACGGCGGGGAGCGGCGCGGCGAAGGTCATGGTCTGGCCCGTGCGCGGGTGGCGGAACACCAACCCGGCCCCGTGCAGCGCCATCCGACGGACGGGGTTGCGCCCGTTGCCGTACGCCGGATCGCCCACGATCGGAAATCCTTCCTCCGCCAGATGGACGCGGATCTGATGCTTGCGACCCGTTTCCAGCCGCACTTCGACCAGGGTCCTGTGAGGCGCACGCTTGAGAACCGTTACATGCGTTACCGCCCACTTGCCCTTCGCGGGATCGCGCGTCGAGTAGCAGCGAAAGGCTGTGTTTTCCGCGAGATAGGACTCGATCGTGAAGGTCTCGCGAGGCAGGCGGCCTTCGGTTACCGCGACATACGTGCGACCGGCCGAGTGATCCTTGAACTGCTCCTGCAAGGCAAACTTGGCGTCTTCCGATTTGGCGAAGACCAGCAGGCCGGAGGCCTCGCGGTCCAGCCGGTGGACGATGAACAGCCGCCCGCCACGCTGCCGCCGCACGTGTTCGAAAAGCAGGGCATAGGCCGTCCGGTTCCGTTCCCTGTCCGTCGCGATGGTCAGCAGTCCGGCCGGCTTGATGACCACGACCAGGTCGCGATCCTCGAACAGGATATCGAGGTCGGATGGGACGCTGCGGCGGCGGTGGGTTGGGGGTTTTGCAGACAAAAGCATGGGCTGATCATGCGGGGAAAAGACCGGGGAATCAAGCGGGGAAAGCGGCAGGGGCCCTCGTTCAGGCCCTGTGAATGACAGAAGGCGGGGGCGACCCCTGTCGGGGTAATCTTTCGCTTTCTTGATTCCGGTCAAGGCCGGCCAGCCAGCCCTGTGCGAGACTAGGCACCAGAACAAGGAAGGAACGGCCAGCATGACGACGGCGACAATCACCACAAGCCCGATGACTGGACTCCTGGACCGGAACATCAAAGACGTGATCCGGGAGTATCCGGAGACGGGCGTGCTCCTCGAGGAATCCGGGATCGGGTGCGTGGCGTGCAGTGTCGGCACCTGCCGGCTGAAAGACGTGGTCAGTATCCACGGGCTGTCGGAAACGAGGGAACGTGAACTGTTCACCCGTATCGCCGCCATAGTGTTCCCGGGCCAGAACGTGTCGATTCCCCGCCTCGAACGGACCGCTGCCACCCGCTCCTCCGGTGCCGCGCGCTTTTCTCCGCCCATGAAGGAACTGGTCGAGGAACACACCGTCATCACACGCGTGATCGCCCTGATTCCCGCGGTCACGGCCCGGTTGGCCGCCGGATTGGGCGAGGCCGAAAAACGGACGCTTGAGGAGATCATCGACTTTGTCCGTCATTTCGCCGACCGCTACCACCACGCGAAGGAAGAGGACCTGCTGTTCAAATACTTCGATGAAAAGGCAGACATTCTGCAAGCCATGCTCTCGGAACACGAAATCGGTCGCGGGCACATCCGGGCGATCAGGGAGGCGTTGGACCGCCGGGATGCGGCGGAGGCGGGGACCCATCTGGCCGCATACGGCGCCCTGCTGACCGAACATATCCGCAAGGAAGACGAGATTTTGTACCCGTGGATGGATCGCGAGCTGACGGATGCCCAGATCGGGCAGCTCTTTGCGCGCTTCCGCGAGGTGGACGATCGGTTTGGCGACAAGCCGGCGCGCTATCGCGCCTGGGTCGCGGCGATGGAGACAAGCAAGGCGGAAACAAGCAACCAAGGCGAGAAGTCGAAAACAGGAAAGGCAGGCGGATTATGAGTCAGTGCGGATGTCCCGGATCACAGGCGATGGACTTCAGGAAAGAGGAGAACGCGGGGGGGGATGCGGCGGGCAGTGTGCCGTCCCAACTCCGCCAGTGGCCGGTGCAGTTGCACCTGGTCAACCCGATGGCGCCGTATTACCAGGGCGCGGATGTGTTGCTGACGGCCGACTGCGTGGCCTATGCGCTGGGCAACTTCCACAGTCAGTACCTGAAAGGAAAGTCACTGGCCATTGCCTGCCCGAAGCTCGACGAGAACCAGGAGGTCTATAGCGAGAAGATCCAGTCCTGGATCGACGACGCCAAGATCAACACGTTGACGGTCCTGATCATGCAGGTCCCGTGTTGTCGCGGACTGCTGGCCCTCGCGCAGGAGGCGGCGGCGAAGGCCAAGCGCAAGGTGCCGGTAAAATATGCCATCGTCAGTCTGCAAGGCGACATTCTTGAAGAAGCCTGGGCCTGACCCGGGCAGGCCAGTCCCGCCTGCACGTCCTACTCACCGGTGGGGGTGACGGTGACGCGCAGGGGGGCGGCCCAGTTCTTGAATTCGTCGGTATAGTAGAGGTAGGCGCGGCTGGCCGGGCCGGTGTAGGTGCCGGGAATCGCCGCCACCAGACTTAGCGGCAGCTGCACTTTCTCCTGCGCCTTGAGCGAGCGCCAGTAGAGCACGACCTGCCGGCCCAGGACTTCATACGCGGCGATCTTGCCGCTCTTCACGAGTTCCTTCAGCTGATCGTGCCGCACCTCCAGCCCGCCGGGAATGCCGATGATCGCCACCGGTGTCGGGATGATCTCGTCTTCCGCCCGGTTGACCACGGTCACGGTGGCTTCGGTGAACTTGCCTTCCGCAACGGTGTCGGAGTCCAGGGCGACGTTGACGCCGACCTTGCACTGGGCGCTGGAATCCGGCTTGTCATCGCTGTATTGCACCGTCATGGAGCAGGGCATCTCGGAACCGCCTTTCATGCGGATCTCCACCGTGTGTTGGCCGGGCTCAAGCAGTTCGGCAATGTCGGTGAGGATGATGGCTCCGGTGGTCTCGGGTCCGATTTTCACCTCGCTGCCGGCCTGGCGTCCGTCAACGGCGAGTTGAATGCTGCCCGGGGCCTTGGGCGTTGATCGGGCCTGATCGTAGGCGACGATGGCGCGCAGGGCGAGCACGGTCGCCTGAGTGGAGCCGTAGCGGCCGCCTTCGCACACATCGGCCAGCCATTTCAGGGATTTCTCGACGTTGCCGACATAGGTTTTGTCCTGGAGCCAGCCCATTACCGCAAAGGCCGTGGTTTCCACCTGCAGGGCGATGCCGCCGCTGCCGACGATCGTGGTCGTCCCGCCGTCCACAAATCCATCCTTGGCCTGCTTGGCGGCCAGTCGGTCCAGCAGTGCCCTGCCCGTCTCCGCATCCTTGTCTGCCAGCGCGACATTGGCGCCGAGGGCGATCACGTAGCTGTTTTCGCTCTTCTTCGCCGCCGCCTTGACGGTGTCGATTTCCGGGCGCAGCGAGGCGGCCGGTTCGCCAGCCATGAGCAGCGCCCAGGTGATGTAGGCGTTGGAGCAGTCCCGGTCTTCGATCCAGGTATGCAGCGCCCGGCGTTCCCGCTTGAACCCGCCCTTGCCGTCGCGGGCTGCCAGCAGCCAGCTGCGGGTGCGCTGCAGCATGCCGCTATCCACGGAGTAGACCC
>JBAXWO010000342.1:0-3639 GCA_037128375.1 bacterium | reverse complement strand
GCCTGCCGGATCACCAAACTGAACGGTACGGATATCCTGGGACACCCGTCGAAGGCGTTGCCCGAGATCCTGGCCAGCCAACTGACCACGACCCTGGCCCAGGGCCATGGGCAACATGATCAGGACCTGTCGTTGCTCTGGCCGGAGGGCGATGAGACGCCGATCCGCGTCAGCAGTTCCGTCTTCTATGGTCACACCGGGGAAATCCTGGGCGCCTTTCTGGTCATCAACGATCTCACCACCATCAAGCAACTCGAGCTTCAGGTCCGGCGTACCGATCGCCTGGCCAGCCTCGGAACCCTGGCGGCGGGCATGGCCCACGAGATCAAAAACCCGCTGGTCTCCATCAAGACGTTCACCCAGTTGCTGCCGGAACGCTACGAGGATGCGGATTTCCGCCAAACCTTCTCCTCACTCGTCGGCGGCGAGGTCAAGCGGATCGACCGCATCGTTAATCAACTTCTGCGCTTCTCCCGTCCGGCAAAACCCAACCTCACGGCGACACGACTGCACGACGTGATCGACAGCACGCTGAAACTCATGAGCCAGCAACTGCGGCAGAAAAACATCCGTCTGGACCTGTCTCTCGCCGCCGCCAACGATTCCATCCGCGCGGACGGCGATCAGTTGAGCCAGGCCTTCATCAACCTCTTTCTCAACGCCATCGAGGCCATGCCCGACGGCGGCACGTTGACGGTGCGAACGGCCGCCGTCCCTCCGAACGGGTATCGGCCGGCCTTGAGTGCCGGAAATTCCACCCCCCGGATCGGGGTGACCATCCGCGATACCGGAACGGGCATTACCGCCGAGACCATTCCCCATATTTTCGACCCGTTCTTCACCACCAAGGACCATGGCACGGGACTCGGACTCTCGGTGGCCCATGGCATCATCAACGAACACGCCGGCCTCATCGACGTGGAGAGCGAATTGGGCCGGGGCACCACCTTCACCGTCCAGCTTCCACTCCTGCAGGAGGACAACCCCACATGAGACCAGCCTCCACCTGCGTGGTGTTCAGTTCCTCCGCCGAATGGGTCATGCGGATACGCGGCTATCTGTCCTCCCTGACGACCCCACTGCAAATCGACTCCGCCACCCAGCTCGAGGCGGAACTGGAGCAGCGGCCAGCCTCCGTGGTCCTGTTCGATCTGCAAACCTCCGGCGCCGATGCCCGCCTGGCCTACATCCTGAAAACCTGGCCCCAGGCCGTCATCGTCGCTTTCGGTCTGACCGGCGCCGACCCCATGGCCGAGGCGGAACAATTGGGCGTCTATGCCGTGGAAGATCACATGATCGACCGGAGACCCCTGGTGGCGCTCGTCCGGCGCGCCCTGGATCACCTGGCCCTGACGCAGGAAAACCTGCTTCTGCGCCGTGATACCGCCCGCCTGACCACCCTCTCCGAGGCGGCCGCCCCAAAACCAGACGACGCCTCAGGCCGCTCCCTCAATGTCCGCGACTTCTCGTCCGCCCTCCGCCATTTCAGCAATGTGGACACGTTGCTCCAGAGACTGGCCGATGAAGTGGGGAATTCCCTCCGGGTTTCGCGGGTGGGCATTTTCTGCCGAACCCGTGACAGCGGCACCTACCGCCTCAGGGCCGGTTTGCGCTGCCTGGAAACCACGGCGGGAATCGAGTACGACGAGAGTCATCCGCTCGTTCGCTGGCTCAAGATTCATGCCCATGTCATCTCCCGTTCCAACGTGGAGCAGGTCCGCGAACCGGCCATACGCTTGTGGCTGACCCAGACCCTCGACCAGTTCGGCGCCGAGGTCCTGGTCCCGCTTCAATCACGTGAACGCCTGCTGGGCTGGCTGTTCGTGGGGCATCTGGCCACCGGCTTCCCGTTCGAGAACGCCCATATCGAAAATCTGATCTCTACCACCGACTGCGTGTCCACGACCCTGGAAAACGCCCTGCTGTATGAAGAGGTGACCATCCAGAAGACCCTGGCCGAAACCCTGCTGCACTCGCTTCCCGCCGCGATCATCGCCGTCGATGCCGAAGGCGTGGTGCGGTGGTACAATGACAGCGCCCGCGCCATGCTGGAGGTCGCCTCCGAGGCGGCCCTGGCCCATCCGGTTGAAGTCCTGGGGAGCCGGCTGGCGGATGTGCTCCGGGCCACACTGGGAGAAGAGGGCGGCGCCCAAACCCGCGACTGGACCGACACCGTCTCCCGGCACAGCTTCTCCCTCCACACGCAACGGTTGACGAATCAGCATCAATGCCTCGGCGCCGTGGCAATCATGAATGACACCACCGACCAGAGATCGCTCAAGGAAAAGGAGGACCGTCTGGATCGTGCCACCTTCTGGGCCGAATTGGCCGCCAGCATGTCCCACGAGGTCCGCAATCCGCTGGTTTCCATCAAGGTGTTCGCCCAGTTGCTGCCCGAACGGTATGCCGACAAGGAATTCCAGAACGAATTCCGGGAACTCGTCTCGACCGAGGTTGACCGGCTGAACAACATTGTGGAGCAGATCAACGATTTCGCCCATCCCCCCAAGCTCGAGTTTCAACCGCTGGACATCCGGCGTTGCGTCGAAAAGAGCCTCGCCACGGCCGTCCCCTCCGGCGGGATCAAGGCGTCGGTCTCCGCACCGGACCGGCTCCCGGCCGTGCGCGGCGATGAGCGCGCCCTGGGCGAAGCCTTCACCCACATTCTGCGCAATGCCATGGAGGCCCTGGGAACCCGCGCCGGCGGAACGATCGAGGTGCTGATCCGCCCGACGTCCACCCCCGGCGGGGAACCGATGATTGACCTGCTGTTCAAGGACAACGGTCCGGGCATCGCCCCCGATTTGCTGGACAAGGTGTTTTCGCCCTTCTGCACCACCAAGGCGCGCGGTCTGGGTCTGGGCCTGCCGATCGCCAAACGAACCCTCATCGACCACAACGGCCAGATCGTCGTGCACGCCAACACGCTGGGTGTTTGCGTCACCGTGACGCTTCCGGCCCTGCGCGATAACCTGCAAACCGTATGAAACGAATCCTGATTGTCGACGACGATGTGGGCAGCCGCGAATCGCTGCGGCTGACGTTCTCGCGCCTGTACCAGACCTTGCTGGCCGAAAGCGCCTCCGCGGCGCTGAAGCTGCTGGCCCAGCAACGCATGGACCTTGTCCTGCTGGATGTGATGATGCCTGAAAAAGACGGCGTGGCACTGCTCAGGGACATTCAGGAACTCTACCCCGACCTGCCCTGCGTCATGGTCAGCGCGTCGGTCAATGTGCGGCCGGTGGTGGAAGCCATGAAGGCCGGGGCTTACGATTTCGTCATCAAGCCGTTCGACATCGAGGAGATCCGCCGCATCGTGGCGCGGGCCATCGAGAACAGCGCGCTCCGCCGCAAGGTGGAAATCCTGCAGGGCGAGGTCTCCCGCGAGTATCCCGTCAACGACCTGGTCGGGGAATCGGCAAGTTTCAAGGCCGCCCTGGAATCGGTCCGCCGGGCGGCGGACAGCGATGCCACGGTACTGATCCACGGCGAGAGCGGCACGGGCAAGGAACTGATCGCACGCCGGCTGCACACGCTCAGCGCGCGCCACGACGAGCCGTTTGTGCCGGTGCACTGCGCCTCCCTGCCGGAAACGCTTCTGGAAAGCGAGCTGTTCGGCCACGAGAAGGGAGCGTTCAC
>JBAXWO010000341.1:0-3645 GCA_037128375.1 bacterium | reverse complement strand
ACGCCGGGCTAGCCAAACAGGCCCCCGGCAACGGAGCCATCGCCGCGGCCTTGAAGAAGCTGGAGGCAAAATAGGGGTGTGCGGCAGAGGGGCCGACTTCACTGGAATGCCGAACAAGGTGGTGGAGAGGTACGCGACTAACGCCGCGCCCCTCACCACCGACGTTGAGACTGTCGAAAAAGTGTCAAATTGAGTAAAGTTGGCTTGATTACACAAATAGTGATGTTAGACTGTACGCAGATTAACCTGCGAGGTCTGACGATGCCGAGATACAAGCCCTACGACTACGCGCAACTGAGGTTGATTCCGGTTTCCCTGGAAGATCAGTTGATGCCGGGAAGCCTGGAATACGCGATCCACGACCTGATTGAAGAGCGCATCGACACGTCCGTGTTCGATGAACGCTACCGGAATGACGAGACAGGTCGGCGGGCGTACGATCCCAAAGTGTTGCTGAAGGTGGTTCTTTTTGCCTATTCACGGGGGATTCTGCACTCCCGCCGGATCGAACGTGCGTGCAAGGAAAACGTGACGTTCATGGCGCTGGCGTGCGGGCAGGCCCCGGACCACAGCACGGTGGCGGCCTTTGTGTCCTCAATGGGGGAGGAACGGGTGGTGGAGTTGTTCACGCAGGTGTTGCTGGTGTGTGAGGAGGAGGGTCTGTTGGGGGGCACGCACTTCAGCCTGGATGGATGCAAGTTGAAGGGGAACGCGTCCAAGGAGTGGAGCGGGACGCGGGCGGAACTTAAAAAGAAGCAGGAGAAGTTGGAATCCAAGGTAAAGCAAGCGGTGAGAGAACACCGGGCGCTGGATGAACAGGGTGGCGATCCCGATGAGGGCCGGCGGGTAAAGCGCGTGGCGCGGTTGAAGCGGCAAGCCAAACGGATTGAACGGTTTTTGGCGGAGACCCAAGCGAAACGGGGTTGCCGGGGCAAGGAGATCCAGGGCAACGTCACGGACCCGGAGTCGGGGAAGATGATCAGTTCCCACGGCGTGGTGCAGGGCTATAACGCGAACGCCGTGGTGGACGGGAAACACCAGGTGGTGGTGCATGCGGAGGCGTTCGGCGAAGGGAACGACGCGACGGCGATGGAGCCGATGCTGACGGGTGCGCAGCGGAATCTGAAAGCGGCCGGACTTGGGAAAGAACCGTTGAAAGACAAGGTGGTCAGCGCGGACACGGGGTACTTCAGCATCGAGAACTTGGAGGCCTGCCAAACGGCAGAAGTGGATGCGTACGTGCCGGACAAGTTGTTCCGCAGTCGCGACCCGCGCTTCGCGGATGCGCGACGGCACCGCCGCCCGGTGGACAAACATAAGCAGAAGTACAAATCAAAGCGGCGCTGGTTCGGGCCGCAGGATTTTCACTTCGATGACCGGACCAAGACGCTCACCTGTCCCGCGGGACATGGGTTGTACAAGAATGGGAGTGCTTACGAATGGCACGGGTACACGGCCGTCTCCTATAAAGCACCCAAGCGGGCGTGTCGGGATTGTCCGTTGCGCGCCAAGTGCCTGAGGCATCCTCATACACCGGCACGTCAAGTGCGGCTCTTTTCCAATAAACGGCCCGGGAGCATTACGGATGCGATGCGGGCGAAAATCGACACGCCCGAAGGGCGGCGGATCTACGGGAAACGACTGGCGCAAGTGGAGCCGGTGTTCGCCAATCTCCGGGAACAGAAACGGATGGACCGGTTCACGGTCCGCGGCCGACACAAGGTGAACGTCCAGTGGACCCTCTTCTGCCTGGTTCACAATATCGAGAAGATCGCCAACTTCGGACAGCAGTATGCAAAAGCCTCATAAAAACACGGATCTCGGGGCCAATCGAAGGCAAAATGCCCCTGAAATGACCGGTAAAGATGTGTGTGACGCACTCTGTCGCCTTCCCGCCGCTGCCGCCACTTAAATGATGCGTTATCTTGACACTTCCTCCCAGCGGAGGACAATCAGCTACGAAAACACGTTTTTCGACAGTCTCGTTGGGCAGGAAGAATGAAGAAGAAACTGGTTCTATCGGGAATCGTCGGCTTATTGTCGATGAGCATGACGGGGGCGGCTGACTCCGATCTCACACTCGTTCGGAGGGACCTGCCTCCTGCCGGCAACGCCTACACGCTGTGGACGAACGCCTTGCCGCAGTTGAGCTTGCCCAAGGACGACGGGCTCCGCGACGCATTCATGCTGGCGTGCAACCTCAGCACGAACATGCCGGCGGGCGAGGTGCGTCGACAGCTCGACACATGGCTTGAGTCGAGAAAGGATGCGTTCGCGCTTCTGCGGCAGGGGACCGCTCTGGGCCAACTGCAACTTCCCGCTTTCGGTGTGGATGAGTTCACCAAGTTCGATCTCAGCGGCCTGCGGCATGCCGCAAGAGCGAAGGTCATTCTCGCGCGCGAACAGGCCGAGCGCTCCGCGTACGCAGAGGCGGCGCACGAGTTTGTGGAGGTGTTCGAGATGGGGCGACTCATTGCAGCCGGTGACGGCCCGATGATTCACTACCTTGTCGGCGTAGCCATCCAGTCCATGGGACTGAACGGCGTGCGGTGGCTGGCTGCCAACCCTGACATGCCCAGTGCCGTCTTGTCACAGATGCTCCGCGACATGCCGGTGCCCGATGAGTCCGATGCGGTTCTTGCGCAGGTCTATCGCGTGGAGTTCGCCCAGTTCGCCATTCCGCTAGTGAAGAAGATTGAGCAAGACGCGCTGTCGCCTACAAACAACTTTCCCATTCGCATCACCCGTGTGCTTGATGTCACCAACACAATTGCCACAGCCGAGGCGTTCTACGCCCGACTGGTGAAGAACGCTCTCGGTCCATGGCCAGCCCGCGACAGGGGTATCGAAGATGACACCAAACGCCTTGTAACTCTCCCCGATGTCGATGATCCCGCAGACTTCGCCATGACCCTCATGATGTGCTCATTCCAGAAGCAGGACCGAGAGGCAACCAAGCAGTGGAAGCAACTCAACAAACTGGGGCGCAAGCAACCGAACATCTTCGGGAAACTCTTGGTGTCTCTGATGTTGCCAGCGTGTGAGAAGGTTCATGAGCGTTCCGTCAAAGTGCGAACCGAAATCAACATGACGCGGACATTCATAGCTGTTCAACGGTTTCTCCGAGATAACGGCTCATGGCCTGGTTCTCTTGGAGATATCCGCTCCAAGGCTCTGCTGGAGGATGATCCGGTGGACCTATTTGTCGGCACGCCGGTACGGTACTCGCGAGCCAAGGGAATCCTCTGGAGCGTGGGACCAGACGAGAAGGATGACGGGGGAGACGCAGAAAAGGACTTCGTGATCAAACTGCCGAACCAAGTGCCGGAGACAGCTCGCAAGGTCGTTGATTCTCAGCACTGACGTTCGTCTGACATGAAATGAAACTGATACTGGCCATACTGAATGTAGTCATGATCGGATGGCTCCTCTTCGTGACTCCCATCGTGCGCGTTGCGACGGGCGTCGATGCGGGCAGCAAGATTGCCGAACTGGATCGCGCAGGGGTCATCAACCAAAACAAATTGATCGAGTATCAGAAACAGAGCCAGGCACCGTTCCGACCGGAGAACCGAAAATCAATCGGCGGATGGCTTATTCGAGACAACGCCTACGTCGAGATGCTCCTGCTTCCGTGCGGAATAC
>JBAXWO010000340.1:0-3666 GCA_037128375.1 bacterium | reverse complement strand
TCCGCCTTCTTTTCCTCAGACCACAACGTATTGGCTTGCATTAACTCCAGAGCGGTCCTTCCGGTTTTGTCCTTCTTTGTGACGTTTGCCCCGGCCTTAGCCAGCGAGATGAAAATGTCCTGATTGCGCCCGGTCGCCGCACATTGTACGGGGGTTAATCCGGAAGCAGGGTCGACCGCCTCAATGTCGGCACCGGCGGCCAGCAGCATGCCGAGGATGGCGGGAGCCGTATTCGTCGGCGTTGACATGAGACAGTGAAGTGATGAGGGCATCTGCTTGATCGGTGTCCCGTTGGCCAACAGTGTTCGAACGATCTCGACATTACCCAGTGTAATTGCCATATAAGTTTGCTCGGCATTGGGGGGGGGCGACTTGAGCCGGAATGCGTACTCAACAAAGGCATGTCTTGAATACTCGATTCCCAACTGCAGTGCCCACTTGGGGTCTCCTTTGGGGAACAACTGCTCGGGAGGAAGTTCGAGCAATTGTGTCATCAATCGCTTGAAGAAATAATCGTCGTAGGATGCGTGAGTATTCCCGCGGACAAGGGCGATAAATGGCGCACCGGACTGGAAGGTCGGAATGGAAAGGTCGGCGCCCGCCTGCATGAGCACTTTAATGAGCGTAGCTGCTTGACGGCAAAAGGCGGCCCTCGCTATCGGAGTATATCCTCCAGAGTCTTGCTTGTTGATCGGAGCGCCTGCTTCGTGAAGGATGCGAAATAGTTCAGCAACCTTGTCGTCCGGGGCAAACACAAGCCGATGGATACAACTAACAGTGCTCGCAGTGGTCCCCTTCACATCTGCACCGTTTTCTAAAAGCAAACGCAGTAGTGGAACGTCGCCGGCTTGCACAACGGCGCAAACGTGCTCGATGCCCGGATGAGCGCCTTTGCTCAAAGCAAGACGCACAAGTTCCATGTCCTTCTTTTCGACGCCGGCGTTCAACATAACGTCGGGGGACGTGTTGGTGTAGTTTTCCTCCAAGGACCGCATATCTCGCGGCAGGACCGCCAGCACCTTCAGAAGTCCCGGTTTCAAATCAACAAAAGCCGGGCCTAGTTTTGCGGCAATATCGAAGATGGAAAGGCCTAGCGCATCACGGGCATGGTAGTCTGCTCCTGCCTTGATTAGCAACATGGCGTCATGCGCCTGGCTAAATCTGACCGCGTAGATGAGAGGTGTATCGCCGTTGTCATCTCGTATAGTCAGGTCTCCCTTCGCCTCAAGGAGCAAGCGGAGAATCTCGCCAGTCTCATCAAAGAACGGATCGGCATAGTCAGATTCGTGTCTGTTCCAATGCATGAACAAACACGTTTGGCCAGCACAGTTCCTCTCGTTCACGTCCGCGCCTTTCCTTATCAGGTGCCGTATCGTGTCAATGTTGCTGTCAGACGCTGCGATAATGAGAAGACAGGCACCATTTATCTTCGCGCCGCGGGCCAATGCAGCATCAATGCCATTGTTGTCGGAGTTTTTGACGGCATCTTTGAGTGCGTCAGAAGGTGACTTCGGAGAAACGCTTGGAGCCGACACGTAGTAGTAGTGGTGCACAACAGACGTTCCCTCTCCTCGCGTCCGCACTTGAGACCCGATGAAGACTGTCGCAATGCACATAAAGACGACGGCTCTCATGTTCAGAGTGCTCCCTTTCATGATTTACTTTCTTGCTAGCAGTCTCACCAGTCCGCAGTCCTACTTACCCGTTGAACCACCCGCCTCGCGCCGGACCGCTCGCCGGCCGATCGCTCCTACTTCTTCACCAACTTCGGCAACATTCTCTCCGCAATCGCCGCAGCGGCTTCCTGGAGGGCCTTCTTGGCGGCGACTTGTTCGGTTAGATCCACCTCCACCGTCGTCTGGCGATCAATGGCAATCACTTTGTCCGTCTGGCGGTCAATGGCCTTAATCTCTACCCTGGCCTTAACGCTGACAATGTTCCCGCGGCGCATCGCAAATTCGCTGAAGCCTTCGCCCTCGATCAGAATGTCGGCTTTCTTGTCGCCGGCCTTGGCATCAATTACCTCAAACCCCGTCTCCTTGCAAAACAGGCTCATTTCCGTCTGCGCAGCAGGGTCTATCGTCGGCTGCCCCACGTGGCGCTCGCTAATCCGCACCATCACAGTCGGGCGTTTGGCATCACCCATCGCCTTGTTCAACGCCGCGATCCGGTCCTCGATCTTGACCCCTTTGGCCACGAGTTTGTCGGCGTTCTTGGCGATATTCTCGCCCACCTGCTTGGCCAGTTGCTCGACCAGTGGGCCGATCTCGTCACTGGTCCTGCCCTTGACCGATTCGCCCAACACGCGGCTGGTCTCGGTGCCGATGATCTTGGCCACCACGTAGAGTGTTTTGTCGGCTTCAATAATGGACCCCGTCACAAGAATCTTGGCACCGGTCAGTTTCCCGACCTTGACCGCCTGGTCAGGCGTAACCATGCCGGACAGGTTCAACTCGTGCTCGTCCAGCGTCTTCTTGAGGTCCTGGCGGTCAACCAGGACAAGGTTCGGATCGGCCACGAGCTTGGCGAAAAGGATGTCGCTGACCTTGGCCCCGTAGTCCTTCACCCCAGCCCCGCGCTCCTCGAATGCAAAGATGGCTGTGGGGTAAACAGCAGGCAGATCGGCTGCCAAAGCCATTGTTCCCAACCCGCACCCGACCACTGCCGCAATCGTTAACCATAGTTTCTTCATGACAGTTTTCCTCTTTATTCCCTCATTTTGCTTCCCGACACCTGTTCCAACACCTTCACAAAGAGAAACCTCGGCGTGGGAGACTCCGCCCATGCGCCAACGATCCCGAATCCGCAAACCACCAACTTCCCGCGGCCCTTGTCGAACGTCATTTCCATCCACGGCCAGGCGCCCGCCTGGCTGACGACCTCGGCCGCAACCGGGCCCCGATCCCCCCTGAGTTTCAACCCGCTCCCCGCGGACTTGCCGTCCGTCTTCCACCCGCAGGCATCGAGCCGCTTGTCCAGTTGCGTGATGATATCCTGTCGGCGCAACGTGACGCTTTTCGGTTCCGGCATCTCCGGACTGCCCGTAACGGGCAGCGTAATCTCTCCCCCCGCCGGCGCGATGCACAGGATCGGCCACCCGGCGGCGGCCGCTTTCATGAGACCGTCGCCGAGCCCGCGGTAGTCCCGGAACGACACCCCTTCGCCGACCACCAGCACGCCATCCTTCGGCTCGCCCAAGGCATCCACATTTCGCACGGCCGCATACGGAATCTTGAACTCATCGAACAACTTAGCCGTGGCGCCGACAGGATCGAACAGCCGGATATCCAACTTCTTCAGCCATTCGACGCGCCCGGTGAAGGGATCGGGCGGGAACACCCAGAGCGTCCGCTCCACGCTGCCCGCTTCTTTGGCGGTCCCGCTCGCGAATGCACTCACGGTCAATTTCGTCGCCATGATGACGCCGGGATTGACCTCCGGCACGGCCAGCCGGATTTCCACCGTCTCCCGCCCACCTGCCGCCGTCTTGACCGCGCGTTCGCCCCGTGCAAGCGTTCGGCCATCCGCGGAAAACTGCCACGCAACGCGCCCCTCGAACGGTTCGCCGTCCAACGTCGCATGGAGAACGGCTTCCTTCCCGGCAAAAAGGTTCGCCCACGGTTCCCGCAAGTTGAGGGCCGGTGCCTCAGCCCCTACCCCTGCCCC
>JBAXWO010000034.1:0-12111 GCA_037128375.1 bacterium | reverse complement strand
TCCTTCACTCGGCGGTGTTGCGTGAATTCGCCTCCGCTTGCCTGCTAAGTTCCCGTGCTATCAAACCCCTCTCGCAAGTGGAGGCGAATTCACGCAACTCTTCGCTCGCCTCCGTGCAGTCCCCTCGAAGGCGGTTCCGTGTCTCCATCGGAGCGGGTGGTGAGTCTTTCGCGACGTTACACACAGATTGTGCCGAGGAGCCAACAGTTTACTGAGTTGTTGCTGTGTTTACGGATGCGTTATCTTGGGTGGGTTGGTTCATCCAGAGGCTGAACCGGAGGCTGGCCAGGAGTCCATAGAACACTGGCAGGAACCAGGGGGGAGGGGGCGCCACCGTCATGTGACCGTAGGGTACGGCGGCGAACAAACGAATGGTGGCGGTCAACAGGTAGATGAGGAGCAGATTGGCGTGGTTGAACAGGTCTGCCAGAAATCCAGCGCAGGCCCCGAATACCAGCGCGAGGAAGCCTGTGACAATAATGAGCGAAGATACGGGCACAGCCAACAGGTTGCCGAGTAAGCCGATGGGCGAAAACATTTCAAAGTACCAGGCCGTCAGGGGCGCCGAGACCAGGCAGGCTGCCAGCGACATGGCCAACAGGTCGGCGATATGGAGCCAGATCCGGCGCAGTGCTCTTATCCAAAGGGGCTCGGGCTCAATCTGGAGCGGATCAGGCTGGAATCGACGACGCAGCGGTGCGGCGAACACGGGATAGAAGAGGACCAGTCCGATGACCGCCACGAAGGACAGGACGAATCCGATGCCGGACAGCTCCGCAGGCGAGACAACCAGGATGAGAATCGCCGAGGCCGCGAGGGCGGTGAAGACGTCGGCCTTGCGGCCAAGAAGAGGGGCCGTCCAGAACAGAATCGCCATGATGCAGGCCCGGACCGCGCTGGATTGCATTCCCGTCATGAGGGTATAGCCCAGCAGTAAGGGGGCCAGGAACAGGATCCAGTGCGTGCGCGGCAGGCCGCACGCCGCGAGCCCGAAAATGATCACGGCGCAGACAATGACCACATGTGAGCCACTGATCGCGAAGACATGCAGCGTCCCGGTTGATGCAAACGCCTGGTAGAGCTCGCGGGGAATCCGGCTGTAGTACCCCAGTAAGAGCGAGTTGAGAATGGTGACCTGCTCTGGAAAATCCTCGATTCCGCGCTTCAGGAGGCTCGCCGACCACGCGCGGACAGCCAGGCAGTGCCGGGTCAGTGCGGATCCTTGACCGGCGGAAAGAAACGACGCCTTCCGGCTTGATGTCGTGAGGTAGAATCCGGCTGGTTTTCCGGTCAGGCGGCCTTGTTTGAAAACCGGCTGGTCGAGCCGTCCGGAAACGGACCAGCGCTCGCCGTAAACTGGAATGCGCGAGTTTGGACCGGCAAAAAGGCGGACACGAACCGTTCCGCTCGCGTCTTGCCAGGGGGAGGATGGATGCTCCCGAAATCGCAGGACGTCGAGTGGAAAGGACCAGGCAGGACGTTTCCCGGGTTGTTCCGTGCGGACCGGTTCATCAGCCACCACGCCGATCAGCCCTGCTTCGAAATCGAGGTCCGGATCAACGGCAGGAATGGCGATGACGGGGGCAGCAGGGCGGTCCATCGCGACATGGGCCCAACCCAGTTGAAGAACGGACAGCAGGACGAGAAGGTTGGAGAGAAAGCCCGCGGCAGGATGCCGGGTCCGATGCAGGATAATCGCGAGCGCCACACAAACGGCTGTGGCGGTCAGCAGGAGGAATGGAGATTCCATGCGGAGACGGCCGAGGGACATGCCGACAATGAACAGAAGCGCCAGTCCGACCAGAGGGCGCCGGGGAAGTGCGGTCATGATTGCCAGGCGAAATTCAGTGGTGAGTGGGTGCCTGCGACCAGCGCGTGGCGAAGGGCCCGCGTGACGAAACACTTGGCCACGGCGACGGATTCATGCAGGTCGGTGCCATGGGCCAGGGCGGCCGTCAAGGCAGCCGAGAACGTGCAGCCCGTGCCGTGGGTTTCACGCACCCGGAGGCGAGGGGCTGTAAAGAGGGAGACTTCTCCGCCTACGCAAAGGACGTCCACCACTTCATGGCCATCAAGATGGCCGCCTTTGGCCACGCAGGCCGTTCCGAACCGCTTGGAGATCAGCAAGGCGGCTTTCTTAAGATCGTCAAGTTTTCGGATACGGCAGGCTGCCAGGATTTCCGCTTCGTGAAGGTTTGGCGTCAAGACGGTGGCCATCGGAAGAAGGTCTCGGCACAAGGCGGCCATAGCGTCGTCACGCAGGAGGCGTGCGCCGGAGGTGGCGATCATGACGGGATCCACGACGAGCGGAAAGCGGGGCGCCTGTTTGAGCGCCCGCACCACGGTCCGGATGATGTCGGTCGAGAAAAGCATGCCGGTTTTGCCGGCCGCCACCGGGAATCCGTCAGTCACAGCTTTGATTTGACGGGCAATCAGTCTGGTCGAAACGGCTTCGATGCCGGTGACGGCGTCTGGATTCTGGGCGGTGATGCAGGTGACGGCCGATGTGCCGAAGACGCCCAGCGCCATAAACGTCTTGAGGTCAGCCTGAATTCCCGCTCCCCCGCCGCTATCCGATCCGGCGATCGTCAGGGTGACGGGGATCTGGCTGGTTTTACGGAGGGGAGTCATGGGCAATCTCCCGTTGGGGTCATGCCTTGATTTGGCCGGCCTTGGCCAGGGAGCGGGCTTCAACGCTTTGGATTTCGGCATAACCCTGGGAACTGACCGGATTCAACCCTTCACTGGCCTCCATGGACGAATCCGCTTCGTTGTAAAGCGAGGCGGCGCAATCCGTCAGGCTCATGAAGTGCAGGTTGCCCTTGTAAAGGCCGAGTTTGACCGTGGCGGTGGCTGAGGCGGCCATGATGTCAATGGCGGCCATGGCGGCCCGTGTGACCGGGTCGAAGTAGCGCCCGTCATAGATCTGGTCCGCGATCACCTTGGAAAGATGCTGGAACAGGAGCGTGGCTCGCCGGTCGGTCACGGCCTGATAGACCTGACGCAGCCCGACCCCCAGCAGTTCCATGCCGGGTGCCTCGTAAACGCCGCGGCTTTTGGTGCCCACGACGCGGTTTTCGAGGGCATTCTTCATGCCGATGCCGTTGCGGCCGGCGATGCGATTGGCTTCGAGCATGGCTTCGAGCGGCGTTACGGGACGGTCGTTAATGGCCACGCACCGGGCACGCTCAAAACGCAGGGTTACGGGCTCAACCTTGTCCGGCGCCTTGTCGGGCCACACGCCCATAGTCGTCTGGACGATGGTGCAGGGCGTTTGCAGGCTCTCCAGATCTTCGGCCTCGTGTGACAAGCCGGCGAGGTTGGCATCGGTGGAATAATGCTTCTTGCCGCCGACGGTCGCCTCGATCCCGAACTTGGCCAGGTAGGCGGCCATCTGGGTCCGGCCGGCAAACTCCTTAAGCAGGGCCGGGTCGCGCCAGGGGGCGTAGACCTTCATGTCCGGGGCCAGCACATTGGTGTAACGCTCAAACCGCATCTGGTCGTTACCGCGCCCGGTGGCGCCATGGGCGAGCACCGTGCAGCCCCGCTTCTTCATCTCCGGGATCAACCCTCTGACAGTGACGGCGCGGGCGATGCCGGTGGAGTTCCAATACCCGCCGTCGTACATGGCTTGCGTCATCACGACCTCAAAGCAGGCCTCGGCCATGGCCTGCTTCAAGTCGACAATGATCGTCTCCGCTCCGCAGGGGGCCATCTTGGTCCTGATATCGTTGATGTCTTTTTCGTCGGGTTGGCCAAGATCCGCCGAAAAACACGTGACATCGACACCCATCTCGACCAGTTTCCTGGTGATCGTCTTACTGTCGAGACCACCCGAAACGCAGATGCCTACCTTCTGATGCTTGAGTTCGGTGATAACCATGTGGGGCCCGGTCCTGTGGAGTTATTCGCCTTCTTCCTTGACCACACCGTGCCACTGGGCCAGTGCGTCATCGAGAATTTCCAGCGCTTCATCGATCTCGCTATCCTTGACCGTCAGCGGCGGGAGGAACCGGACGACCGTATCGCCCGTCGGAATGCTGAGCAGGTTCATCTCCGTAAGGATTGTGGTCAGTTCCCGCGCGGGTTTGTCCACCACCAGACCGACCATCAAGCCGGAGTGGCGCACGCCCTTGACATGCTCGTACTGGCCGACAAACTTCTCCAGGCCCGTCCTGAAACGACGGCCCGCCTCCGTGGCGCGCTCGACGAGGTTTTCCTCCTCGATAACGCGAATCGTGGCGAGCGCGGCCGCACAGGCGAGCGGTGAGGCGCCGAAGGTGCTGGCATGGTTGCCGGGGTGGAAGACATCGGCCACTTTCGGGCTGGTGACGATGGCCCCGATCGGATACCCGCTGCCGAGCGATTTGGCGATCGAGAATGCGTCCGGCTTGACTCCGGACTTCTGGAACCCGAACCATTTTCCGGTCCGGCCCATGCCGCACTGGACTTCGTCGCAGAACATCAGGATCTGTTTCTCGTCGCAGAGCGCCCTGAGCCCCTGCATGAATTCAAGGGTGGCGGGGATGACGCCGCCTTCGCCCTGAACCGCCTCGACCAATACGGCCGCGGTACGATCGTTGACGAGGCTCTTGATCGAGTCGAGATCGTTGAGTTCGGCGTACAGGAAACCGTCGGGCATGGGCTCGAAGCCGTCCTGATACTTGGTTTGTCCCGTGGCGGCCAGGCTGGCCAGGGTGCGGCCGTGGAACGAGTTCTTCATCGAGATGACCTCGTACTTGCCCAGGTCGCTGCCCCACAGGCGCGCCAACTTGATCAGGGCTTCATTGGCCTCGGTCCCGGAGTTGCAGAAGAAGCATTTCCCGCCCAGGGAAAGGGCCGAGAGCTTTTCGGCAAGCGTGCCGTGATATTCGTTGTGGTAGAGGTTCGACACGTGGATCAGCTTGGCAGCCTGTTGCTGGATCGCCTCCACGACCTTCGGGTGGCAATGACCGACATTTTGGCAGGCGATGCCGCCGACAAAATCAAGATAGACCTTGCCGTTGATGTCCCACACACGGGTTCCCTTCCCCTTGACCAACACGAGGGTCGGGGGATAGTAAGTCGGCATTACGTAGCTCTGGTATTTTTGGCTTATTTCGGTGCTTGTCATCATTCTATAATCTCCGTTCCTACTCCTTTGTCTGTAAAAATCTCGAGCAAAAGCGAGTGCGGCAACCGGCCGTCGATAATGTGGATTTTTTTCACGCCTGATTCAAGCGCTTCCACGCAGCTCTTGATCTTGGGCAGCATGCCGCCATCAATCACACCGTTGCGGATCAACTCCTCGACCTCTTTGATGTGCAGGGTGGAGAGAAGCGTGCTTTCGTCCTGGCGATCGCGCAGCAGGCCGGGGACATCCGACAGGAAAGCCAGCTTGCGTGCCCGCAGCGCCCGAGCCACCGCCGCGGCCGCGTCATCCGCGTTGAGGTTGTAGTGCTTGCCGTCCGGCCCCAGTCCGAGCGGGGTGATCACCGGGATGGTCCTGCTGTTCAGGCAGTCCATCAGGGGCGCGGTATCGACGTGCCGGATTTCGCCCACATATCCCCAGTCCAGGGTTTCTCCGGTGGTCGCATCCTTGCCGAACCGCTTTTCGACCTTGAAAATGGAGGGGCCATCCACGCGCCGGGCCTGGGCGCCGCGTTCTTCGAGCGTGTTGAGCAGTGCGGAGTTGACCCTATTCTTGATCGTTTCCTCGACGACGGCGATGGCGGCCTCATCGGTCACCCGCAGGCCCTGGACAAACCGCGCCTGAAGACCGGCCTCGGTCATGGCCCGGGAGATGGCTTTCCCGCCGCCGTGGACCAGAACCGGCAGCATCCCCACGCACTCCATGAAGGCCACATCCGTGAGGATGCTCTCTACATGGCGTTTGTCCTCCATGGCGCTGCCGCCGAATTTGACGACAATGATGGCCCCGCGGAAATCCTGAATATACGGGAGGGCCTCGATGAGGACTTCGGCCTTGGCGATCACCTTCTGCATCAGGTCATGTACTCCGCGTTGATGGCCACGTATTCCCGGCTGAGGTCGCACGTGTAAAGGGTGTAGTCCATCTTGCCTGCATGCAAATTGACGTTGATCGTGAATTCCTTCCGGGCGTAGACCTGCTCAAGATCCTTCAGCGAGGAACCGGCGGCGGCCTGGCCGTTCTGGACGGCGAGCACATCGTCGAAGGTGATGTCCACCCGGGATTGTTCGATGCGGGCGCCCGAGTAACCGATGGCGGCCATAATACGGCCCCAGTTCGGGTCGCCGCCGTTCCAGGCCGTCTTGACCAGGGGGGATTTGGCGATCGCTCGCGCCACGGTCCGGGCGGCCTGGCGGGAATTGGCGCCGGAAACGTTGACGGTGACGAACTTTGTCGCCCCCTCGCCATCCTTGACTATCATGATGGCCAGAGTGTGCGCCACATACTCGACGGCTAGGCAGAACTTGCGCCAGTCCGGGTGATTCTTGTTCAGGGACTTGTTCCCCGCGGCATTGTTGGCCAGCATGAGGACCGTATCGTTGGTGCTTTCGTCGCCATCCACCACGATATGATTGAAACTGTGGTCAACGGCGTGGGCGAGGCAATCCTGCAGTGAACGCTGGTCCACTCCGGCATCTGTGGTGATGAACGCCAGCATGGTGGCCATGTTGGGGGCGATCATTCCCGATCCCTTGGCGATGCCGCCAATGGTGACGGGGCAGCCATCGATAGCCAGTGTGACGGCGATCTCTTTTTTGACGAGATCGGTGGTCAGGATGGCCTCGGCGGCCTGCGCGCCTCCGTCCGGGGCGACCTTCTTCACGAGATCAGGCAGCGCGGCCTCAATTTTGGCCATGGGGAGTTGGATGCCGATGGTTCCGGTGGAACAGACGAAGACGTTGTTCTTGCCGATGCCCAGGAGCTGGGCGGTGAGATCGGCCATCCGCTCGGTATCGGCGATGCCCTGATCGCCCGTGCAGGCATTGGCGTTGCCGGCGTTGATCAGAATGGCCTGGGCCTGGCCCCAGATTAAGTGCCGCTCGCAAAGCCGCACGCAGGCGGCCTTGACACGGTTGCTGGTGAACGTTCCAGCCACAGTGGCCGGGGTGTCCGATAAAATCAGGGTCAGATCATCCCGTTTCCGGCTTTCCTTGATTCCTGCCCGGACCGAAGCCGCCCGGTATCCTTTTGGCGCGGTAATGCCGCCTTCGAGTACTTTATGGGCCACTTTCATCAGATATTCCCTTCGCTATGAAGTTCTTGCGATCCTGCCTGAGCATGGGGTCCATCCCTGCGGTCGCCCGCGACAGGAAGGCCTCCCCTGAAAAAGCGCGTCACTATCGTAAATCGCCCCTCAAAAGTCGAACACAAATTCCCTTGCCGGATTCACTCCGCGGCAAGGTGTCCGCTGATCAGGCTTTTCAGCTCTTCGTGGATGTGGCCGTTGGTGGCCAGAAAGAGCAGTTGGTGAGGGGAGGGGTTGGCCAGGATTTCCGAGCGACCCCCGGCATTTTCCAGAATCAGGGCGGCGGCCGCGACATCCCACGTGTAGATGCCCGCCTCAAAGTAACCGTCCGCCTGCCCCTTCGCGACCCGGCAGATATCCAGTGCGGCGGCGCCCATTACACGCGTCTTCTGAACCGTATCGGCGATGGCGCGAAAGAGGGCGAAGCGCTTCATTCTGGGATTGACCTTCTGGTCCAGACCGGTCATGACGAGGGCCTGATCGAGACGGGGCACCGACGAGGTGCGGAGACGTTGGCCATTGCACTCGGCCGGGCCCCCGGCGGCGGCCGTGTAGAGTTCTGCTAGGGCCGGGGCGTAGACCGCCCCCGCCATCGTTATGCCGCGATGGCGTACGGCCACGGAACAACACCAGTGCGGGAGGCCATGGGAGAAATTGACCGTGCCGTCGATCGGGTCGATGATCCAGAGATAGGGAGAGGATCGGGTGGGTGTGGCGTCATCGGCGGTTTCCTCCCCGAGAATGGCGTGGGAGGGAAAGTGGGACAAGAGGGTCTGTTCCGCGACGGTCTGGCATTCCAGGTCCAGCTTGAGTTTGACGTCATGGGCGAATCCCTGGGCAATATCCGTCCGCCGGTCCAGGTTCGTCAGGGCATGGGTCCCCGCTGTGCGCGCGGCGGCCACCGCCACCTCAAGCAGTCGGGAGGGCGTCAGGTCGGGGGTGAGGGAGTCATCGGACAGGGCCGTCATGTTATGGGGCCGCGGGGGTCGGTTTGCGGGTGTTCTGCTGAAATTCCTTGTTCTGCTCATATTCGGAGAACTTCATGGAGACCACCTTGGAGATTCCGGTTTCCTGCATGGTTACGCCATAGATGACGTTGGCCGCGCCAATGGTTCGGCGATTGTGTGTGATGACGATGAATTGAGACTGGGCGAGGAAGTCCGCCAGCACTTTTACAAAACGTCCGATGTTCGACTCGTCGAGTGCGGCATCCAACTCGTCCAGCAGGCAGAAGGGGCTTGGTTTGATCATGTAGATGGCAAACAGCAACGCCACGGCGGTCATGGTGCGCTCGCCGCCCGACATCAGGGAGACGCTCTGAAGGCGCTTGCCGGGAGGTCGGGCAATGATATCGATGCCGCTCTCCAGGACGTCTTCCTCGGTGACCATGACCAGTTTTGCCGATCCGCCATTGAAGAGCCGTTCGAACATGATCTGGAAGTTCTCGTTGATGCGCTGGAAGGTCTGGGCAAACAGTTCGGAGGTGGTGCCGTTGATCTTCTTGATCATTTCGACCAACTGGGCCTTGGCGCTGACCAAATCCTGCTGCTGGCCGGTGAGAAAAGCGTAACGCTCCTCGAGTTCCTGATACTCCTCGATAGCCACCAGATTGACCGGGCCCATGGCCTCGATTTTGGTGCGTAATTCGTTGATGGTCGCCTCGTAAGGGGGTTCCCCGCCCGGCGCGACTTCGCCTTCCCAGGTGGGGATGGGGGACTGCATGATGCCTTCCAGGCTCAGGCCCCATTCCGAGGTGGCGCGGTCAATCAGGTTCTGGCGGCGCATCCTGCTTTCGGCGTTTCTGACTTCGATCGCAGATTTCTGGTCGCGGATTTCCTCCATGGCCCCCCGTTTGGCGGCCATTCCCGAGTCCAGGACCGTCAATTCGCGGGCCTTTTCCGTTCGCTCGCCCCGGAGAAGGTCGAGTTTTTCAGTCAGGGCGGCCACGTTGGCTTGCAGCGACGAGAGCTGGCTCTGGGCGGTAGAGGTGGCCTGCGTCAACTGCTCGATGGTTCGGGCGTACTGGGAGAGGCTTTCCGACCGGGACGAGATCAATCTGCCGAGTTCATCCAGGCGCCTGGAGAGGGGTTCCCGTTGGGACGTCATATGTTCGACGCTCTGGCGCGCCTCGGAATAACGCACGCGCGAATCGGTGGCCTCAGCCTGCAGGGCCGTGCGGCGACCTTCCATCTCCTGGAGCGTGTGGGTCAGTGTTTCGAGGCGTTCATGGGTCGATGTCTGCTGGGCGCGGGCCTCGGCGATCCGACGGGAGAAGTCCTGCCGCTCCTCGTCGCCTCCGCTTTGCCTGCGGAGTTCCTCGATCTCCTTGGAGACAACCTCCAGCCGGTGCTTGGCCTGGCCGGCCTCGTGGGAAACGACTTGGAATTCCCCCTCCTTCAGGGCTACGGCGCGGCGCTGTTCCGTGAGACGGGTGGTGGCTTCCTGAATGGATCGGGCCAATCCGGCGAGTTCCTCGTTAAGGCGGGCCACCGACAGGGTCTGCGAGGACAGGCTCGCCTCCTGGTCTTCAATCCCCTCGTGAAGATCGGCCAACTGGTGCCGGCGTGTCAGCGGGTTGCTCGCGCGGGCGTCGGCGGTCCAGTATTCAAAGGCGCCGGTGGCGCGTGCCACGATGCCGGAGAACGTGACAAAAACGGTTCCTTCCGGCATCGGGGAGGGAATGCGATCCAGGGACTCAACGACGAAGATATTGGCCAGCAGGCGTTCGATGGTCGTCCTGGCGAACGGGGTGCACGTGGTCAGAGCGAAGAGCGGCCGGGCGCCCTCGGGCGCGGGAAGCCGTTCGGGGATCGGGGCGCCGGTGTCGGTCACCAGACGGGCCGATCCTGCCTTGCGTGTCTGGAGTTCCTTGAGGATGGACAAGGCCCCGGCGGAGTCGGTGATGACGACCGCATCCAGCCACGCGCGGAGGACGGCCTCCAACGCGGTGCGATACGTGGGCTCGATCTGGATGTGGTTGGCGAGGGCGCCCAGGACGGCCTTGGTATTGAGGCCCAGCGGATTGGCGCCATCGAGGATCAGGCGGGCCCCCTCTGGGAAATCCTTGGCCGAACTGTCGTCTGCCTCGAGGATTTCAATCTGGGCCTTCTTGACCGCCAGAAGAGATTGAATCTCCCCGCAGGCTTTGCGGAGTGCCTCGATCTCCGTCTGCCGCTGTTGCCGCGTCTCCAGGAGTTCCTCCAGGCAGGTCTCACGGCGTGCCAATTCCTCCTGGAGCGATCCCAGATGTCCGGCGATGCCGCCCAGTTGGGTCTCGTTCTCGTTGGCCACCCGCGCGATCTGGGCGTGTTCGGCGCCCAACCGTTCGCGGCGCATGATCGTGGCCTGTTGGCGGGCTTCGAGTTGGGTCAGCTGGTTCTGAAGCTGGGAAATGGAGTGGTCGAGATGCATGGAGGTGGTCCGCAACCCCTGGATCTGACGTCGGCTATCCTCAACTTCGGCTTCGTGCGCGGAGAGAGCTTCGCTCTTGATCCGGGCCTCCCCGGCCAGTTGATCCCGCGCGGCCTCGGCCTGGACAAGGCCCGAGGTGAGTTCCTCCAGGGCCGCCTTTTGCTGCGCGGCCTGGGCGGTGGCCAGGCCGCTGTCCTGCTGGTCGCGCTCAGCCAGGGATTGAAGCTCCTGAATGCGCTCGGCGTTGATGCGAATCAACTCGTGGTTATGTTCCAGACGGGTCTGGGCGGCGGCGCGTTCCTCGGTGGCTTCGCCGATACGGGCCTCCAGTTCGCTGACCGCGCTTCGCCAGGCGGCACTGCGGGCCTCGCTTGTCTGGACCTCTTCGTGCAGAGACTGAAGGCGCGTTCCGAACTCGGCGATCCGGGTTTCGATCTGCTGAAGGTCGACGTCCATTTGCTGCAGCTTGCGACCCGTCCAGAACGTGTCGAAGGTGCGCAACTGGTCGCGTAGTTCCTTGTAGCGCCGGGCTTTGCCGGCCTGGCGTTGCAGGGATCCAATCTGCCGCTTGACTTCACGGACGACATCGTCAAGGCGAAGAAGATTGGCCTCCGTCTGGTCGAGCTTGCGGAGCGCCTCTTTTTTATCGGCCTTGAAACGCGTGATCCCGCTGGCCTCCTCGAAAATCTCACGGCGGTCCTCGGGGCGGGAACTCAACACCTGGTCAATACGGCCCTGCTCCATGAGGGAATAGGAGGAGGTGCCGATGCCGGTATCCATGAAGAGCCGCTGGATGTCCTTCAGGCGGCAGGGCGTTTTGTTCATGAAGTATTGGCCTTCGCCCGAACGGAATACACGGCGGGTGACGGTTACCTCGTGGTAATCCGTTCCCAGGGTTGTTTCGCAGTCCGCAAAGGTGATGCTGACTTCGGCCATGCCGACGGGCTTGCGGGTGTCGGTGCCGTTGAAAATACAGTCTTCCATTTTCGATCCGCGCAACGCCTTGGCGCTGGTTTCTCCCAGCACCCAGCGCACGGCGTCGGAAACGTTGCTTTTTCCGCAGCCGTTCGGGCCGACGATGGCGGTCATGCCGGGTTCAAAGGCCAACACGGTTGAATGGGCGAAACTCTTGAACCCGACCATTTGAATGGATTTCAGATACACCGGCTTACTCCTGATAAAGGGCTCATCCGCGAGCCGAAGAACGAGCGGTAACACATATCATCCCCTCTGTTCCTCATCAATCAGAATTGTGCGGCGTTGACATCGAAGGTTGGAATATGATACCTGACTTACCTGTCTTATCCAGAGGAGTCCAACAGCGCCTATGCCGGAAGAAATTAAAGATGATGTGATTCGAATTGATGGCACCGTTGTCAAGGTTTTGCCCGCGACGATGTATCGGGTGAAGCTGGAAAACGGCCATGAGATTCTGGCTCACATCTCCGGTAAGATGCGCAAGCATTTCATCCGTATTACCTCG
>JBAXWO010000339.1:0-3667 GCA_037128375.1 bacterium | reverse complement strand
TGAGACTGGTCAACGCACGGGGACATTGCTGTATCTCGTCCAGAACGAGCAAATCTGCATGGCGGTCAATCGGAGCCTCCAGCATCAGGGAAATATCCCGGATGACGGCCGTCGGACTCAGGTCCCCAGAAAACACGGACACGAACCGGACCATCTCCTCAAAATTGACATAATGGACCCTGCCGAAACAGGTTCTTCCGAACTCTTTGAGGATAAAAGTCTTGCCAACCTGCCGCGCCCCCTGCAAAAGCAGCGGCTTGCGGCCAACGCCATCTTTCCACGCCTTCAAGCGCTCCAGTATGGTTCTTTTCATGTGGCAAGTATATCACAATGCTGTGATTTTCTCATAGCACTTTATTCTAATTCAAAAAAGTGATGCCCGGATAATAACTGCCAAGGGACAGACCCCTGAAACCCCTGACGTGGTACCACCCATCCTCTATGTCCACTCTCAATGGTCTTGCCATACCTCACACTCCAACACGTCCCTTCCTCTCTTGCAATATGTTACTCAATTCTCTCAGGTGCCCGCCCGTTGCGGGCGGGCACCTGAGCAGTGACCTTCCTTCAAGCACAAGCGGATCTCACCGTTTGGATGGCGCTCCTGTCGATAGGCTCGGCTGCCGGCCTGGTCGATGTTCACATCGAGGCGGCCATCGGCCTCGCGCCGCCAGCGGACGGCCAGTCGCCCGTGCGGCGTCGGCACCTCGCCGGACGCCCACGTCAGAGCGCCGGGACAGGGCGCAACGGCCACCTGGGACCAGCCCGGCCCGACCGGCCGTACGCCCAGCACATAGGCGGGGATAAGCCAGGCAGGTCCCGCGGCCCAGCCATGACACTGGGTGGTATTGCCGGCGCCGACGCGCGTCTCCGGAAAAGTCGGAGCGTCCCCGGTCGCACCCCAGAGCGCGTGCATCTGGGCAAGCGCTTCCTCGGCCAGTCCGCACTCCAGCAATGCCTGGCAGAGAAAATGTCCGAACCAGAGCGTGCCGACCGGGACGATCTGCTGCGGCCCGGGGCGGGGCGCATTCCACAGTGCCTGTTCGCCCACGGGAACCGGCCCCAGGTTGGCCGGCTCGATCAGTCGGCGTAGCAATGCGGTCCGCCCAGCCTCCGGGCAGATGCCCGACAGCACCGCCAGGACATTGGCGTGCTGGCTGTAGATGGGCGTGCAACCGCCGCTTTCCGGGGCGTCGCGGTAGAGCTGGCGGTCCGCGTCCCAGAAACGCCGGTGCGCCATCGCACGCACGCGGGCAAGTCGTGCAGGCAGGTCCGGGTCGAGAACCTGGGCGAAGATCGGGTCGGCGGCCAGGCGGCTCAGCGCCCAGACATGGAAGGCGTTGGTCAGCAGGAGGCAGCCGTTATCCTCGATCGGCGACCAGTCCCAGAACTGCCCCGCCGGCCAGGAGGCGACGAGGCCCTCGGCGTCGGTCAGGGTTCGGATCAGTCCCAGGAGTTTTTCGACAGTCGGCCTCAGTTGTGCGCACCCCGGCTCATCCCCGGCGAAGAGTCGGTAGTCCGCCAGGGCGTGCAGCCACATCAGGCTGGACGAGGCGAAGGCGCAATTCGTCCGCTCGGAGGGCATGAAGCCGTTGATGCGGCCGTCCGGCAGGGCGTTCTGCGCCCCCTGAAACAGGGCGCGGCGAAGCAGGCGGGTGTCGCCGAAGGCATAGGCGGTGACGCGTCCATGGAGGTAGAGATCTTCCATCCACTGGACGCGCTCGCGGCTGGCGCAATCGGTGAAGGCGTCGGTGGTGCAGACGCGCACGGTCTCCGCGCCGCGCCGCGCGTAGCCGGCCAGCCGCGCATCGGATGTGGCGAGCGGCGCGGGGGGGGCGAAGGGATACGTCTCTTCAAGCGCCTGCACGGCGAGCAGGCGCAGGGTCCCGGCACCGGCAAGATCGACCGTCAGAAAGCGGAAACCGCGGGGATGCACGGGGCGGACCACTCCAGGCCCCGCCGACAACCGGAACCGGTCGGCCATGCGGGCATAGGTGCGCTCGGGATTGACCGAACCGTCCCGACGCGGCACATCGTCATAGGCAAGATCAATGGTGCCCCCCGCTTCGGAGGCCTCCAACCTGAGGACGGGATAACCGGAAACGGTGCGGCCGAAGTCCACGGTCAGCCAGCGGCCCGCCTCGACGCCGCCAGGCAGGGCAAAGTCCGCCGGCAACACCGTGACCCCGCCCGGCCTCCGGACCCGTGCTGCGACCTGTTTGCCGGGGATGTCGAGGGTTGAGACGCCGTCGAGCCAGCCGCCGGCGCCCCCGCGGCGCTTGGCCTCATCATCCTCGGACACCGATCCCGCTTGCCACGTTCCGGACGCCAGGATGGTGACGCCCTGGAGTTCCTGACGCGCCGGGGGAGGGAGGTCGGGCTCGACCAGTCGGGCCCAGGGCGCGCAGGGCGGGCGCCCGATCTCGACCGCCGCCGTCCAGGCGGAGTCATCAAAGGCCACGGTTGTCCAGCCGGCCGGAAGACGCGACAGGTCGCATTCCTCCCAGAAGCCGAAGTGGGACATCAGGCACGGCAAATCCAACCGCCAGGCAACGGCCTGCCGGCAGCGCCAGGAGCGGTCGCTGCCAAAGCCGATACCGTTGCCGGAGACCTCCACGAGCAGGCCCGGGCGACCGGTCATGACCGAGGCATTGATCACGCCGATATGGTGCGCCAGGACGGCCAGCACATGCGGTCCGGCCGGCAAACGCAGGCGGTGGCGATCGAATCCATAGTAGTCCAGATACGACCGCGCCGGGCCGCGGCCGATGCGGTTCCCGTTGACGTGCAGTTCGTAGAAACTGTCGGCCGTGATGGCGACATGGATCTCCGTTTCGGTTTCCAGAACAAACGAGCGACGGAACAAAGCATAGGCATTGCGCGCCCGTTCCACGGCCTCGGACCATACCCAGGCGCCACGCCAATCGCTCTTCTCTGTTCCCTGGCACAGGAATCCCGGGGGTCCGTCGCAGGGTTTTCCCGACATCGTACTCATGTGTCCGCTCCAGTTGCGTCACCACACATCAATAGCCCACCGAAACGCACACCTTGCCGCTAACAGTCGGCAGTTCCACATCGCCACTCCTGGCATCGAACGCCTGCGAGGCGCGTCCGTTGATCGTGACTAACCGGATCGGCTTCTTTTCCGGATGACGGAAGCGCAGCAGCAACCGCTCGGGCTTTGCGCGCAGTTCCAGTTCGACCTCCGCCTCAACCTTCCCGGCCGCGAGCCGCGGACGATACTCGACCGAAACGATCCCGGCTGGTGTGCTCAGCCGCGTGGCGCTGAAGGCCTGTTCCTGCGCAAACCAGGCGCGGGGAATGGCCCGGCCGATGTGCAGCAGGCCATCGCGCTGATAAGCGAACAGGTAGGCCAGCCACTTCATGGCGTTGGACTGATCGCTGGTCTTGAAGGGCGCGCAGTTGCCGAAGCCGAGCACCGGCTGGGGGTGCTCAACAAAGGCCTGCGATTCAGAGCGATAGCACGCGGCCCAGGCGTTGAAGAACATCCACAGGTAGACCTCGATCTCGTCGCGGTCGAGGTGCGGCAGCAGGCCGGCCAGCAGCGCTGGCTGCGGGCAGATTCCGCCGCAGTCGAACCACTGCGTCTGCGGATCTTCCATCACGTAGCTGTACGGTGCGTTCATGTAGCGGGTATCGAGGTAGT
>JBAXWO010000338.1:0-3668 GCA_037128375.1 bacterium | reverse complement strand
GCGTGTTCTGCTGAGTTACCAGGGAGCCATCCTCATTCAATGTCTCCGACCCGCAACGGTCTGCGGCTATTCCCCCAGGATGCGTTTGGATCTTTCCGTCAATATGTTGACCATCCAGGCCTTGGCGAACCGCAGGATCACGGTATTCGGAGGAGCCCAGATCCGCCCCAACATCCATATTCAGGATATGATCCGCACTTATCTCCATCTGTTGAAGCTGGGTGATAAGGCGCCGGGAATCTTTAATGCGGGGTTCGAGAACATTTCGATTTTGGATATCGCAAAAATGGTTACCGCGGTCGTTCCGGCTGAGATTGTGGTGAGCGAATCCAATGACCCTCGATCCTACCGGCTGAATTCAGACAAGTTTCTGGCAACAGGATTCCGGCCCAAATACGGCGTCAAGGACGCCATCCGGGAGATCATTGAGGCCTTCCGATCGGGCAAGCTCAAGAACGAGGAAATCTGCTATAACATCAAGGTAATGAAGAAACTGACGAACCTGGAGTGATCTCGATATGGGACAGGAAATCGATCTGTTGGTCAACTACCCGAAAGTCAAACGGGATCCAGCCGCCCGCGCTTCGCAGAAGACGCCTGAGGACCAGGCGATTGCCCGCCGGTTTGGTAAGGAGTTCTTTGATGGCGACCGTCGCCACGGTTACGGTGGTTACCGCTACTTCCCACGCTTCTGGCAACCCGTTGTGCCGACGTTTCAGAAGCATTTTGCACTGACGTCCACATCGTCTGTGCTCGATGTGGGGTGCGGAAAAGGGTTCATGCTGCATGATCTGGCCGAAATGATTCCGGGGATTACGGTGCGGGGCGTGGATGTTTCCGAATACGCCATCCAGAACGTAATAGAGGACATGCTTCCCTTTGTGCAGCAAGCCAATGCGACCGACTTGCCCTTTCCCGATCACTCCTTTGACGTGGTGATTTCGATCAATACGGTTCACAACCTCGAGCGTGCTCCGTGCGCCAAGGCGCTCCGTGAGATCGAACGAGTGAGCCGGGGGCGGAGTTTCGTCACCGTGGACGCCTACCGCAATGACGCGGAGAAGGAACTTATGTGGGCGTGGAACCTGACGGCGAAGACCATCATGCACGTGGACGAATGGAAGGCTTTCTTCAAAGACGTTGGCTATACCGGCGATTATTACTGGTTCATGCCCTGATGGTTTCAATGCGGGTGACGATGTGAAGACAACCGCCGTTGTTCTGGAAAATACTAACCAGCCTTTGAGCCTCCTGGATCTGGATGCCCCGCAGGTTCTACCCGGTCAGGTTCTCGTGCGCATGGCTTACAGCGGGGTCTGCCATAGCCAGTTAATGGAGATTCAGGGGCAACGCGGCGAGGACCGGTTTCTGCCACATCTCCTCGGCCACGAAGGAACCGGTGTCGTTGTGGAAACCGGTCTGGGTGTGACGAAAGTCCTGCCCGGCGATCGCGTAGTCCTGACGTGGATCAAGGGGGCCGGCGCCAATTGTTCCGGCGCCCGGTACCAGTCCGGGAACCGGGTCATTAATTCGGGCGCGGTTACGACGTTCAGCACCTGTACCATCGTTTCGGAGAATCGCTGCGTGCGGCTGCCCGACGGCGTGCCAATGGATATCGGGTGCTTGTTTGGATGCGCACTGCCCACGGGGGCCGGCATTGTGCTGAACACCGTTCGGCCCACGCCGAATTCAAGTCTCGTGGTATTTGGGATGGGCGGGGTTGGCCTGAGCGCTTTGCTCGGTGCGCGGCTATCGGGATGTGCCCCGCTGATAGCGGTGGATGTCGAGGATGCCAAACTGGCGCTGGCACGTGACCTGGGCGCACATCATGTCATCGATGCGCGGACGGGTGACCCGGTGGAGGCTGTGCGCGGATTGACTGGCGGCGAGGGAACCGATTATGCCGTGGAAGCGGCGGGACGCACTACCACGATTGAACAGGCTTTCAGTTGCGTGAAGAAGAAAGGAGGGCTTTGTGTTTTCGCGAGTCATCCGCCATTTGGCCAACGGATTCAACTCGACCCCTACGATTTGATTTGCGGACGACAAATACGCGGGAGTTGGGGCGGAGACTCGATCCCCGACGAGGATGTGCCCAAGTTTGCCCGATTCTATCGGGAAGGGCGACTGCCTTTGGAAAAACTGATTACCCACCGTTTGCCTCTGGATCGTATCAATGAGGCATTCCAATTGCTTGAATCCGGCCAGGCGGCCAGGGTATTGATCGAGATCGATCCGACTATTTGAGGCATTTTTATGGCAATCGATGAGTCCAATCCTTTAGTGTCGGCGCAGGCTTCTGTTCCGCTTCCGGCGATGCTGGAGCTATTGAAGTGCATGACGAGAATCCGGTGTGTGGAGGAGACGATCGCGGCCCGGTATGGTGAGCAGAAGATGCGGTGCCCTGTACACCTTTCCATCGGGCAGGAGGGCAGCGCGGCCGGCGTTTGTCTTGCTCTGGAGCAAAATGACCAGGTGGTCAGCACGCATCGGGCCCACGCTCACTATCTGGCCAAGGGCGGCGACCTCAAGCGCATGATCGCCGAGATCTATGGCAAGAAGACCGGATGCAGCGGGGGGAAGGGCGGATCCATGCATCTCATCGACCTGTCGGTTGGTTTCCTTGGAAGCACAGCCATTGTCGCGAATACGATACCGATCGGAGTGGGGGCGGCCTTGAGCAATCGGATTCTGGGCAATGGGAAAGTGGCTTGTGTGTTTTTTGGTGACGCGGCGATTGAGGAGGGTGTATTTCACGAGGCCGCCAATTTCGCCGTGGTAAGGAAACTTCCGGTAATTTTTGTCTGCGAGAATAACCTTTACTCCGTTTATTCTCCCCTTGGGGTCCGTCAACCGGCGGATCGGGCCATCTGGCGTTTTGCCGCTGGCTACGGAATGGCCGCCACGCATGGCGACGGTAACGATGCTCCTGCCGTGCATGCGTTGGCACGGCAAGCGGTCGACCACGTTCGGTCTGGGAAAGGCCCGTTTTTTCTGGAACTTGCGACGTATCGCTGGCGCGAACACTGTGGACCGCACTTTGACAACGACCTCGGATATCGGACGGTCGAGGAGTTTCAGGAGTGGCAGGTCTGTGATCCGATCTCCCGACTTGAAACGCACTTGAAGGACACCTCCGTGCTCAATGAGAGCGCCCTTCGAAAGATGGAGAAGGATATTACCGATGAGGTTGAAGACGCCTTCCGCTTTGCCGAGGAGTCCGAATTTCCTGACGCTGCAGAGGTATTCAGACAAGTGTTCGCCGGAGATGAGCCTTCATGACGCGTATGATCACATATGCCCAGGCGATCAATGAGGCCCTGCACGAAGCGATGACGATGGATCGCCGGGTCATCTGCTATGGACTGGGTGTGCCTGATCCCAAGGGAGTGTTTGGCTCGACGCTGGGGCTTCAACAACGCTTTGGCGAAGAACGGGTTTTCGATATGCCGACGGCTGAGAACGGCATGACCGGCGTGGCTATCGGCGCGGCCATTACAGGGCTCAGGCCAGTCTTACACAGTCAAAGGGTGGACTTTTTCCTGCTGGCCATGGATCAACTGGTAAACAATGCCGCGAAGTGGCACTACATGTTCGGCGGGAAGTCTTCGGTGCCCATCACCATTCGTCTCATCATCGGGCGAGGGTGGGGGCAAGGGCCCACCCAC
>JBAXWO010000337.1:0-3673 GCA_037128375.1 bacterium | reverse complement strand
GAAGGCTTGTCCCGGGTCACAGCGTCAAGGGAATGAAATCGTGCAGATAGGGCGACTTGACAAGTATGTAGAGGTGAATGACATCAGGAACTCGCCATCCTGGCTCAAGGTCGATGTGCAAGGATACGAAAGACATGTACTTGAAGGAGCGGGAAGTCTGCTGCGGGAGTTTGCCGGCATTGAACTTGAATTGTCTTTGGTATCGCTCTACGAAGGCGCGCCACTGGTTGAGGAAATGATTTCATATTTACGGCAGCAGGGGTTTGCGCCAACATCCTTCGAAGACGTTTTTGTTGACGCAAACACAGCCCGGGTGTTGCAGGTTAACGGGATCTTTCTCAACGGTGCTTGTGCAGAAGCCAGCTCTTCCCATCCGCGAGATCGGCGCAATCCATAGCGCTTCCTTTGTCAGAGGTCTTCTCCCATGATATCCTTCCTCACCAGCCTGAAGCCCTTCCGCGGCGCGGTGGCCGACATTCAGCATGCTGCTCTGCGCTCCTGGCGGCAGGTGCATGCCGATGCCGAGATCATCGTATACGGCGCCTGTCCCGGCATCGAGGTTGTGACTGAATGCAAGATCAGGCACGTACCCAATATTGCCTGCGGTGCCTCCGGGCCACCACTATTCAACGCGCTTGCCGACCATGCCGCGATGGAGGCGCGCCACGACCTGCAGATTTACATCAACGGCGACATTCTATTGCATCGTTGCACATTGGACGCCGCGACGGCCTTGCGTCGTAGATTCGATAATTTTCTCGGTGTGGGACAGCGTGTGGACCTGGCCGAAGGCTGTTGTGTAAACATGTCTGCACCCGATGCTGGCGACGAACTGCGGCGGTTGGCAGCATCCAGCCAGGCCACGCTTCACGCGCCCTCCGGCAAGGATTACTTTCTTTTTTTGCGTGGCCTATGGCAGAACTTGCCGGCCCCGGTAGTCCTTGGCCGCGGCGCGTATGACAGTGCGTTGCTGGCATATGCCTTTCGGCATCGGGTGCCGCTGGTGGATTGCACGGCCGCGATTCCAGCGCTGCATCTATTCCATGACTATGCTCATGTTGCCGGCGGGGTTTCTGCCGCCCACCATGGTCCGGAGACGGTCGCCATGATGCGCGCCTACGGTGTGCGACGGAGTGCGCCCACAGTCGCAGACGCGGGGTGGGTCGTGGTAGACGGCGCCATGCGACGTCAGCCGTGCCGCGGGGACCGGCTGCGCCAGTTCGAACTGTACCTGCGCTTCATACGGTCGGCCCCACGGTGCGCCCTCGCTGTGCGGGCGCTCTGGCGCCTATTGCACCCCGAGACGCGTCAGCCTGAATGCTGGCAACTGGCAGACATTTGTCGCGCATTGGACGGCACCGGCTGCAACTGCGCAACCGGGTGTGCGGAGGGGGCTTTTGCATGAGACAGATGCAGACGCATGCCGGCTTCCACGTCGGCCAGGAGCCCCCGGCGGGAAGACTGCGCGTGGCGTTCTTCCAGCGCATTTTCGCCCACTACCAGGCGGGGCTTGTCAAGGAACTGGCGGCGCACTCCCGGCATGACTACCGGTTTATCGGTGCTGCACAGGACCCGTTGGGCAGCGGCATCGAAGTAATAACCGGCCAACTTTGTGCGCGGATTCCGTTCAGCGGAACGCGCTGGTCACTGCCTGGCGGGATAAGTAAAAGAAGCAGGGAGACATGATAATAGAACTAGTGCGCCTGATACGAAGAGTGCCGGCAGTGTTGAGTGGTCGGGATCATTTCTTTCGCCGAACAGCAGTTAAACACGGGCACGTCGAGAGATTCGGTTCTGCCTACGGTGGGTGGAATGTAAATACTGACAGAGTGGAAAGTTCTTCTGTCGTGTATTCATTCGGCGTTGGCGATGATGCGTCCTTTGATTTGTCTTTGATTGAGAGATACGGTTGTCGCGTGCATGCGTTTGATCCAACGCCCAAGGCGCTTGAATGGGTACAAGCACAGCACTTTGTCGATAAGTTTGTTTTGCACGAGTTCGGGTTGGCGGATGTGGACGGTGACCTTGCGTTCAATCCGCCGGAAGATTCAGCCCACGTCTCCTACACGATTCTGGATCGACCGGCGACGTGTGGTCGCGCGATCCGCTATTCTGTGAAGCGACTGAAAACGATAATGGAACTGCTCGGACACGCCCATATCGATATCCTCAAAATGGATATTGAAGGGGCAGAGTATGGCGTCATTACAGACATGGCCAATTGCAATATTTGCCCGAACCAGATACTTATTGAGTTTCATCACAGATTCCCCGGCGTCGGTATAATCAGAACTAAGGCAGCCGTGGCACAGATCAAGAAAATGGGCTATAAATTGTTTGCGGTTTCAAGTACCGGTGAAGAGTTTGGTTTTGTGCGCTCGGAAGAGTGAAGCAGTCAATATGTCCTCGCAAAATTATAAGCGCCGTATGCTAATGCCTAAAGTTGCCATACTTACAAATATCATAACTTCCTACAGAGAGGGATTCTATGATCGCTTGTTTCGGGATAAGAGAATTAATGTCACGATATTTTGCCAAGATCACGTGCCGGGAATGAATCTTACGTCGATACATGAAAAATACGGCAATCGCATTGAAATTATCAAATATGTTTCCTTGGATAGAGAGAAGATTGTCTGGCAATTTCTTCCTTGGATGCAGATATTTCGACAATTCGATGTCGTCTATGTGGATGGAAACCCCAGAAATGTGTCGCATCTGCTTTTGGCGACTGTGTTTCGCTTAGCCCGAAAGGGTTTGGTCCTGTGGACCATGGCGCATTCGTATCGGGCTAATCACTTGACGGAATCCGTTCGCTTGTTGTGGGCACGGATATTTAACGACATTCTTGTATATACCGATCATGAGGTTGATTTCCTGCGTAACAGGGGTTTTAAGCGACAGAACATAATCGGTGTGAATAACGGACTTGACCAGAAGCGAATTGACCAAGCGGCAGAAAAATGGCCACCCGCTCGGCTGCAGAAATGGCGCGAATCGGTCTCGCTGGTAGACCGTGTACTGATTCTTTCGTGCGCGCGTCTTGTGCCGAAAAACCGATTTGACCAACTGATTTTGGCGCTTCCAAAAATGGTGGCAAAGGTGCCAAATCTAGTCTGGTGTCTGATTGGCGATGGGGGTGAGGAAAGCAATTTGCGTGCATTGGTTGCGAGTAATAGGCTTGAACCGCACGTGCGGTTTGTCGGCGGTCTATATGAAGAAGATGAGGTTGCGCCGTGGTTCTTGTCTTCGGAGTTGTTCATCCACCCAGCTGCAGTTGGGTTGAGCCTGTTGCACGCATTTGGTTATGGCTTGCCTGTTATCACACACGGGGACGCAACTGTGCATGGTCCGGAATACGGTGCTTATCAATCCGGCAGCACAGGGGTCAATTACAGAATTGGCGACATTGATAGCCTGGCAGATAGGACTTTGGAATTGCTGTCTGACGATGTCGCGCGTGCGCGCATGCGAACGCAGGTCCTCGACATTGCACGAAACTGCTATAACACGGATGTCATGGTTGAGCGTTTTATGACTATGACGTTTAAGGTTCTTTCCAAACAGAGCAACGCGAGTCAGTAAGACAATGTGTGACGATTTTGTAAATTCTCCCTTGGCAGGTTGAGCATGATCAAAAAAGGAAAACATTAGAGCAATGAGGATCCTATTT
>JBAXWO010000336.1:0-3694 GCA_037128375.1 bacterium | reverse complement strand
CCCGCCGGCGGGTTCAGATGAGGCGTTTGAAACGACTGACCAGCGGCACGCTGGAGCGGAGCCGGGCAGCCGAGCCCCCTTGGGCGAGGGCCTCAGCGGTGGGACATGTCGGGCGCCACCGTAGTCGGTGGCGAGAACGCCGTAAGCGGCGTTCGTCCCGTCATGGCCCAGCGCGAGGCCCGAAGCGACCAGGCCAACGGCCTGGGCGGGCCGGATGCCCGGAGCCGTGGAGGCGTGACGTTGGACAGGCGTTTGTAACGCCGTCAGGTCGCGCTTCAGCGCGACACCGGTGAGCGACGTAAGGAGCGATGAGCGGAGCCACCGGCGCGGCCCCTGGCCTTTTTCAGCAGGGGCCGTGACGGCGGCGTAGCGTGTGAGCGCCGGTGTCCGGCGCGCTGAGATGGGTAGCCGTGTTGAATGGACGGTTCACGGCTCCTGGCTGTTGCCGTGAACTGGCCATTGAACACGGCATTCCGAATAGATTCGTCGGAGCGGTCGGAGTGTCCGGCTGTGACGGAGAGGAACCGACGATGTGTTCCGGACGCCCGGAGGAACATCTCGGCGGTGGAACGACCGAACAGACGGCACTCGGACCGCGTAGGGTCCGTGTTGGGAGAAAAGAGAGACGCGGGTTGATCGAAGATCCATGGCGCGACCAGTGGTGGACCATGAAGGGGATCGTGATGGGATAGTGGAGAGCGGAGCGGTTGGCGCGGCACCTGGCCTCAAGCAGGTGGCGTGACAACCGCGTAGCGGGGGCGGCACAGTAGGCGGGCGGCATAGAAGGTATTCGGTGGTGGATGCCAATCTCTTGGAGATAGTTTGAGTGTTGGTGGGTGAGCGGGGGCTATTGAGCGTGAGAGTGGTGGTAAATGTTCCGAAGGACATATGGGTGTAGGCCGGAAATCACTTCCTTCTTTACGGCTCCTTGCTCCACGCTATAATCGGCAGCGTCAAAGCGGATTGAGCGGACGATGCCGCTCATCCGAAAAAATCCTTACTGCAGGGGATCAGCATAAAGAATAGTTGGGGAATGAGGATATGAGACAGGACGACGAGACAGTTGCCAAGTGCCTCAATGAGGATCGCCCTGAGGCAGTCGATCTCGACGCCCTCATCTCTTCGTTTGCTGGCCACACGTGCCGAACAGAGGGGAACCTTTTCATCATGATCTTGTGCACAATGGCGAGACTCCGAAGAAAGCAGCAGCGCGAGTTCACGGCCGACATGATTCTTGGCAAAGTGGGGACTCCGGACTTTGTTGGAGGGGATGAATCCCGGAAACAGTGGTTCCACATCATTGGGCGAGGCCAAAGCATCGGAATGATCGAGTTCGAGAAGAATATCCTGCTCACATTCGGGACCATCGAGCGAATACACTTCGACAAAGACATTGTAATGCATCTGCGACCATGGAAGACAACATCATGAGGATCCCCAACAAGCCACTGCTGACTACCTCGCGTTCCGCTCGGTGTCAGAGTGGCAACGTTCGACAATAAAATGAATAGAAGACGATATCCATCCCTCTTGCTGCTACTGCTTCTGGCCCCGACGGCAGCGTTCGCAGACGGTGTGTCGCCGATCCTCAACTTCTTCCACAAGGACACTTGGCTGCCCGCATCCATCGTCACCCTGGTGATCATCCTCGTGGAAAGTGGGCTGCTTCGCTGGCGGATGAAGCAGATCCCGTTCAGGGGTGCCCTATGGCGCAGCGCCATGGTGAACGCCGCGTCGAGCGTAACCGGATCGCTCCTCCTGCTGGCGTTTGGGCGCAATTCGTTTTTCATGTGGGATACGATGTCGATGGTGCTCCCGCTCTTCGCGATCACTCTCGCCACGGAAATACCGCTGCTTCGGCTCCTCTATAAGCAGGTTCCGATCACGTGGGGGCGTGCGTGTGTCTTGGGCACTGGCATCAATGTTGCCAGTTATGCTTGCGTGTTCACGCTGGAAATCGGACTTCTCTTCGGCTGGCTCTCTTACGCGAGTCATCTCGACAGGAAGGAGCACTCCGAATGGCAGAGCCCCCAGTTGCTCCAGCGCGTAACGGGCCGCATCTATGGGACGGTGTCGACTGGGCCGACCCACGAGCTGCGCGTCCTCGACCCACAGAGGGGAACCTGGGCGAAGCTCACCAACTGTCCGTCGCTTGACCCGAACACATGGGACATCAGGAGAGATGTCTGTGCCTATGTCCCATGGAACACGGGGGAATGGAAAGACAGACACCTCATCATCTCGCGGTTGCCGGAATTTGCGGTGCTCCACGACATCGAGGCGTCGAAGTTCATGGATCACACATTCGATGAGAACGCCAACTGGCAGGGGACCACAGCACTGTCCCTGTCGCCCGACGTGAGACACGTGGCAATCTTGTTCCGGTATGCCGACGTCGTCGCGTACAAGGACCGCTCCAGCTACTACTCGCTCGGTAGCAAGTGCCGCGTCATCGTGGTCGCCCTCGATTCGGGGCGCGAGATTGCCCGTGCGCCCCGGTGGGCCTCAGATCATGGACTCTGCTGGTTGCCGGACGCGAAGACCGTGCTCTTCTCCTCCTTTGACGACGAGAAGGTGTATCAGACACCGAAGGGCGACGTCAGAGGCAACACGGGCTACGGCATCGGGGATTCAAAGGACGCGAAGTTCCCCAGAGGCATCTTCGCATTCCGTACGGACACGGGCGAGGTTACCCGCTTCTCGGATGGTTCCCAACCCACCTTGGCATATCAAGCGAACCGTGTCCTGATCCGCGATGGGACATTGTTGCGACTGCTGGATCCATCGGGACGCGAAAAAGCGCGCGTCGATATACCGCGTCTGGGTTACAGGGGCGTGATCGCGTCACCCGACGGTGGCCTATTTCTTGCAGAAATGCAGCGCCATTCCCCGTTCTACCCCGGAGGCATGCTCACGCTGGTTGATATTGCTGATCCGAACACACGCCATGTCATCGATGGTGATTTCTCGTACAAGTACAACTGGACGGAGAACACAGAGGAGCCGTCGAACCAAGTGCCCGATACGGCGCGCAAGTTCGCCGATCCTCAGCACTGACGTGCGACCTAGAAGATGAAATGCGACAGAACAGAAGCCAAGTCGTTCTCCATCCTTTCTTGGGTGGCGCTTGCCGGAGTACTTCTTACGGCAGGATTGCTTATCGCAGGAATCGTGTGGCTCTGGAGTCAAACTGTCCTCATGACCGATACATCACATTTTCCCGAGTTTCAAGGGATGTCACAGTCAGCCCGTTACCTTCACTTTCTTTCCGCAGGTTTTCTCAATGCTACCTGGATCCTGGCGTTCGCGGGTGTCCTTCTCGTGTGGATCATGGCAAGAGGCAGAGGCGCCCCGTCCAAGCGACTAGCTCTGGCTCTTTCTCTTGTATTCGTCGATTATTGGCTTCTACTCACGCTGGTGTTTCTGATGGCTTTTTCGAACTTTAAAACATAAGAGGAAGTCGAACACGGCGTCACGGTACGGGCTACGCCCGCCCGTGAACGTCGGCGTTGGAGTCATGAATATGAAGAGCACACTTCTAATGCTGATCACGTTTCTGATCTCGTCATTCACGGCCCTTGCGGGGAGTGCAAGCAACACGGTTACCTTGTCCACGGAGTCACTCATCGCCTACTTGGAGAGTGAGCTTTCCTATCCCAATGAAGAGAATGTGGATCTGAAGATCAAGAAGATC